>NZ_JAHENT010000144.1 GCF_018609725.1 Methanohalobium sp.
TAAATTTTTAATTTAGAGTTTTTGATTTAAGGAGAACAGTTAAAACCGTTGGTTTCCTTTAACCCCTACACCCCTTTCTCATGAAACATATCCAGAAACAGAAGTTGTCAGCGAATAATTTAATAAACATCCGCCATTAGTTCATTTTTTGTTACATGTAGATAAGTAATAAATCCCGGCATGCTGTCATATCTTAATGAAAATGTCGAATCTGAATAATCAATTTTGCCTTTATTTTGGTTTTCTTTTATATTGAAGGTTACAGTACCACTTTTTGTTAAAAGTTTTAAATAATGCTGAGAAATCTCGTTAAGAGTGAACGATGTATTACCATCATTTATTTTTACATCAGGCGGTAAACTTATTGAGCTTTCATTATCCCATGAAAAATCAGGGTCAGAACCCCCTTTATTGGAATTTGGGGGTGTATATTCCATATCAAACGTATCATTCAATAAATTCACATTTGAATATTGTTTGTCAATGATTGGAAATGAATCCAAGCTAGTCCAATATTCTTTATAATAAGAACCTGCGCTTGTATCTACATATTTAAGTTCTATATCTATCTCTTTACTACTTTCTTTTAGGATGTAAGTTAAACTTTTATTTCCTGAAGTAGCCTTTATTTCACAATTTAAAGGACTCAAACCTTCAGAACTTTTACCATCCAAATAAAATGAAAAATCATACATTGGTTCATCTTTAGATGTATTAAGAGCCCCCACTTTAAACGAATCAGCTAATGTTGATGTTCCCTGTGGGGGTATGGTTTCAAGCTCAATTACCGCAGTACTGTTTTCATTATCTACTGTTGCACTGCTGTATGTCTGTGAATCGGCATAATCAGCCCATGCTTTGTAATATTCACTTTTTATGTATACAAAGACTTTATCAGATTTTAGTGGGTTGGTTCGATTTTTATCTGCGGTAGTGTTTGGATACAGTACTTCGGGCATATTATCGGAACTGATTGATAAACTGACTTTACCTTTACCACTAACAGATGATTTTCCATTGACCTTCATGAGTGGAAGAGTAAGAGTTTCACCATTATAATGAAATTCAGGGGGAGAAACCATTATAGCATTACCTGTAGGATATTTCGACCATACGCCTCCTCCTTCATAGGCTATTTTGCGACCTTCTTTTATGTATTCAATAGAACCAAGAGAAGAATTGAATTTTATAAACCCATCTTCATCAGTATAATTTTCCCAACACCCCCATTGGTGGCGTACTTTTTTAAAATCATCATACCTGCTCGCATTTATATCAGTACTTACAACAACCATTTTACTTTTATTGTAATCTTCAGTTTCACCATTTACGTTGATAGTGCCGCCCATAAGGGATATGTCAGTTACCTGTCCAGGTGATTCTCCAAGTGCTACTTTACTTGTTCTTGAATCAAGTACCGTTAAACCCTGTTCCACACGCTGTGCTTTGGCATCATCTTCCATTTCATATATAGTGGGATAACTGTAAACCATCATTGCACTTATAGAAACCATGGTAATTCCCAGAATGAGCACCATCCCCACTACAGATGATACAGCATCACTAGATTTTAAAAATTTTAAATTCATACTTGTTTTCCACACCTGATTATTCGATAGTAGCACTCATTGGTGAATAGACGATGTGGACATCTATGTTATCTGAATAATTTTTATGAGCAATTATTGTATTATTGACATCATATACTGCCACATCCATATTCATTGTGTCATCAAAATATGTACCCCAGCCTTCATAATACTTGCTTGTAATTCTAACATCAACTTCTGATACATTCTGATAACTATAAACATTGGAATGTCCTCCATCAGACACCACCCGAACAACTCCCTGGCCAGATTGACTTGATGACCCTGAAACAAGTGTTACTGGCATCACCAGTACATCTCCGTTAAATGAAAATCGCGGGTGTGTAATAGCTACCGACTCTCCGGCAGGATATTTTGCCCATGTACCAGTATTTTCATAACATATAGAAGTACCTTCAAATCTGTTCTCGATTATTCGCATTTGCCTTTCAAAAACCTGATACTCATAGGAATCAGAGGTTGAGTTCCATCTCTTTAAGGTTATATTCATTAAACTATTTCCAGTAATAGAAAGAGAACCACCTCTCATTTGAAGTTCAATAGACTGTGAAGGAGCATTTCCAAAAACAATTTTATTAATATTTGCTCCAAGTACAGTATAGCTCTGTTTGATGTTTTCTGTATGTTCTACTTCCTGCATATGGTCAATGAGAGGAAATCCAGCCACACCAATGACAGAAACTGCCAGCAACATTACACCAAGAAGAATAACAAAATCAACAACCTCAGATACTGCATGTTCAGACGTTTTTAATGTTTTTAATGTCATATTTACAATTTTTATCGTTTTTTACCAATATATTATTCAATGTACTTCTATAAGGTTTTTGGACGAGTTATAAAAGAAATAGTGATTTGTTGAGGAACTGTATATAGTAGTTTTTTCCACTTGGGTATTACATACTGAATAGGGTACCTTGACCTTGACATGATTCTGGGATTCAAAAGTTATCTCATTTGATTTATTGGAAAAATTGACTGAATAATATTCACCCGCTACCTTATTAGGGATAGTGAAATCATACTTAAGACTATTTACACCTTCTTTACCCGTGTTTGAAATGATTGTATCAACACTTGTTAACTGAAGAGCCATATCATTACCGTAGGTTTCAAATTCTTCACGAGTAACTGTCTCTTCTGTCTGGTCCATCATAGAAAAAAAGGAATTCATAATCATAATAAATGCCAGCACTGATATTGAGAAAATTAAAATTGAACCAACAGAAACTGAAACCGCACTATCATCTTTTAAAAACCTTTTAATCATAATTCCACCTATGGCAGAGTTACTGGTATAGTAGCGTTAACCTGCTTTGTATTAGAAGACATATTGATATTTAGTCTGGTAACTTTTAACCTTTTAACTGTAAAATTTTGATTGTTTATTAATTTTCCAGAAAGAACCACCTGTCCTATGAGATATTTTCCGTTGTCTATTTTTAGATAATAATTATCATTATTAATAGACTCATCAAAATTAAATGAAAATGAATTACCATCAATTGAGCTGTTTATAATATCCATCTGATAAACGTCGCTTTTTGTATCAGTTGTTATTGTACCAGTCTTATTTGTAACTGTTACATTAATATCTCCACTTTCATTGTACAGCTCTACAGACCATATGAGAGTATCAGTCTGGTTAATGGCTGAAATTTTGAATGAATTGTTCTGGTCACCCTGTACACCAGTATTATTGGATAAATATAGTAAAAAGTTATCTGTTGTATTGATATTATCGACAATGGTCCAGTTTGTACTTCCGTTTTTGATTCCATTATCTGTAAGATATGCATCTTTTAAACTGCTATTTTTAATGGAAATCGCCACACCTGAATATGCATATAAGTTAGACACTTTTTCAACATAGTCAGACATATATTGATTAAAAATATCAGAATTAAATGACTGGTTATCAGTAGCGTTTATATACGCATCACTTGTTGCATCCGAACTCATCTCTATGGCATTTGTCAGGTCAAAACGATATGTATCAATACTTGATTCTGATGCCATGTTACTGGAATAGATAACATTATTTAACATAACCGTTAAAAATACAATGCTTATTCCTATAGCAAAACCAGTTATTAATATCATTTGTGCAGAATCATCCTCATTAAACATGGTAATCTTACCTTATATACGCCATAAAGTTAGTTGTATATCAACAATATTATAAAAATCAGTTGAATTGTTTAAATCTTTTATTCCAGTTTTGGATGAAAACATCGATATGTTTGATATATAAGAATTTGCTAGGACTATCTTTCTGGATACGGTTACTGCATTGTCAGATGGCTCTCCATTATATATGTAAGGTGACCTTATCCTTTCGTCATCCTCTTCTATATAGGTAAAATGTATATTGTGAGCAATACCGCGTTTTACTGCTATATTTTCCAGCATTTTGCTTGTTGAACTGTTTAATTCTTTGCTTTTATTGGATTTGGCTATATATGAACTCCCATTCCAGATATAAACATGACCACTCCAGTCTAACAGGTCAGTTTTTAACCGAGACTCCTGACCATATTCTGAATGGTCAAGTGAATCCATGATATCATATCCCATTGTCTGTAA
>NZ_JAHENT010000145.1 GCF_018609725.1 Methanohalobium sp.
CCATAAACAGGCTCTTTACTGGTATATCGTACTAAAAATGGTTGAGGGGGGTAAAGAACATCCCGCTGGATTAAAATATCCTCAGGTAGAAAAAAGATGGCTTAAGTACTGTAATCAGGCAAGAAATAGTGCTAAAATGCCTGATGTTTCTAAGTATGAACAGTTCTTCGAAAACTGGGTAACGATGGTTCCACACTTGAATTACAGAAATGAGCCATCTGAGTATAACTTTACAAGTTATGATAATACAAGTGGAGATTATAGTAACTTCTTTGTTGATCTAGATTAGGATAGTAATGAAAGTAATACTTAAGTGGCTTAAGAAAACAAAAGGCAGTTCTACAGGAATTGGAGGAGCTATTGGAGTACTGGTAGCCTGGGTACTCGTAAGCTATGGAGTTTTGAACAAGCCTAATATTCTCATTTGGGCATCTGTTTTTACTGTCTTTTCTGCTATTGGAGGACTAGTAGACTACTATCAAACTAAAATTGTTGAAAAAATAAATAACGAAGATGCCTAAGTCTCATACTTTAAAGACAATGTATGAGGATTATAAAGATAAAACCAATGATCCCCTGTCATATTCTGAATATCGGGATTGTTGTGAGCTTTTTAATATGTGGTCAATGGATAAGGTAACAGATGGTTATATTCTTAATATGGGAGCACATCTTTCTACAATTTCAGTCATCAGAGTCCCAAGAGATCACAGTACTCCTAGAGTTAATTGGGGTGCAACTAACAAGTACAAAAAAGAGCTACTTTCAGGAGAAGCAGATGAGGCTCCAGAAGGAGGTTATGATGAAGAAGATTTATATTCAGAAGATAATCCAGATGGAGTTAAATACTTCATTTACCATACAGATGACTGGTATTGTAGATTTTATTGGAATAAAAAGAACTGTTCTGTAAGGAATAAAACAGTCTATAGATTTCGGGCAACTAGGGGTAATAAAGGGAATAAAAAGAAACTCAAAGAAAAACTCAAAGATGATGATCTTCACTATAAGAATTTTAAAATGATGGACAACTTTTATGGATAGAAATGTTGAAACTTAAACCTGAAGATATACGATACTTGGTAGTTCACACTGCTGCTTATGATGGAGAAAATGATAATCTTGAGGATATTATTAGGTGGCACAAGGAGGAAAGGGGTTTTTCAACTATAGGATACCATTACTATATTCGTAAGGATGGTACTATAAAAAAGGGTCGCGAAGAACAATATGTGGGAGCCCATTGTAAAGCATCTCGAATGAATTTTAAAAGTCTTGGAATCTGCTTTGAAGGACACCACGATTACGAAGAATGGACGGAGGATCAGAAGGACTCCTTCAAGATCCTATGCAGATCTCTACAGGCAAAATATAGAATATCAGACGAAAATATTATCGGACATAGAGAAGCCTACGAACAAGATCCAACACCAAAAACCTGTCCAGGGAAGGAGATAGATATGGATGAAGTTCGTAGAATTTATCCGGAGATGGATGCAGATAAAGTGGATGTAGAAGAACTTGAAGAGTTTGAAGGAAAAATTGATTTTAGTAAACTAGAACTGACAGATACACTTTAATGAGGTTCAATAAGGGACTTAATAAAGATGTTGATCCTTCTGCTCAACCAGAGGGGACTTATAGACACCTACAAAATGGTGTACTGAATGATGTTACTGGTGCCATTGCAACAGAGAATTACAAAACCAATAAGCTATCAGGTTTTAGTGATGTAATTGGCACTATTACAGTTCCTGAAAGAGATAGTATTTACCTCTTCGCCATTGACAATGGAGATGGAATTATCCGAGAATATAACTATACTACTAATACAGATACTACGATTCTTAGTGATGGAAACTTCAATGGGAGTCTCTTTAGTAACGCGAATTATATTGATGGTGAATACAGTATAGATAATGAAGGTCATCTAATTCTCTACTGGACTGATGGCGTTAATCCTCCTAGATTTTATAATGTAGATAAAGGAAAAACAATTAATAATGTTAGAAAACTGAATATATTCCCTGACTATGCAGCTGAAGCAGATACTACCAAAGTCAGCTACGACTACAATATAGAAGACCAAGGTGGAAACCTTAGTGGAGGTACTTATCAACTTGCATTTGCGTATATAGATGATGACCAAACCCTTACTGACTACTTCCTAATAACCCAACCTATCAAAATCAGTAGGGATAAGGTTAATACTGTCGTTAATAAACGCATTCCTCTTGGTACTGATGATGAAGAAACTACGAGTAAGGCTATTAAACTTACTCTTAATAGTCTTGATACAAGCTATGATAGACTCAGAATATCAGCTATAAAAGGAACTCAGGTAGCAAATGTAGCGGATATTACCATTAACACATCCTCAATTATATATACCTATACTGGTTCAGAAGATGAAACTGTCGGTAGTTTAGATGAAATTGTTATCGATCAACCTCAATATGAGACAGTAAATACTATAACTGAATACGATAATCAGCTTTACATGGGTGGGTTGAAGTCTGCTAGTCTAAGTAGATCAGAGAGGATTGATCTTCAAGCAACTGCACTTAATATTGAGACAGATTATACTGTAGATACAGGAAATACTATACAAGACGATACTACAAGGATTAAGAAAACTGGATTTAAGAGAGGGGAAGTGTACGCATTCTATATCTCATTCATTAAAGAAAGTGGTAGAGAGACTCCTGCTTTTCATATCCCCGGTAGACCTTCTACTATTGGGAATGAGAGAGACAATTACTCAAACTCTGGTGTGAGCGGAGAGCGATTTAGAATTCTTGCAGAACCCGATTCAACTCATACAATGGGTTTTTGGGAGAATGAAGATGAATCATATCCTGATAAGGAGCCTTTTGCAACTGAGCAGTTTACTGATGCCAGTGGTACAAAGACATACAGCAATACTCCTGTAAGACACCATAGATTTCCCGGTCCTACATATACTGCTAACAGACCAACAAATATTAATGGTAGCAGGAGAGAAGCTAATATTTCTGGTGTTACATTCAAAAATATTAATATCCCCAGTTCTCTTGTTGGAAAACTTGTTGGATATAAAATCTACTATGCTAAAAGAGATGATTCTGATAAGCTCATACTTGATCAAGGATCGTTTCAAAATGGATGGTTAGATGAAGAATCTGCAACCCAATCCTCTGGTGAAGATGGTTACAGACCATTTCAACAGGGAGATAAGGTATTCAAGGATGATGTGTATTGTACTCATGGTTTTGATGAACTTCATGAACACGATGCTAGTGGAAATGGATTCACTGGAGAGACCTGGGGTAGTGATCAGTTTGTTCTCTATGGTAGACCTACATACTCTTTAATTAATAGGCCAGATATATCTAGAGTAAGTCACATAAGAGGTATTGAGTACACCGAGCATGAACATCAGCCTTCACCAGATGAAGTTATCTTCCACAATGCCGAGTCCAATAGAACAACTATTAATAGTGGAGATAGTGATTGGATTAGAAATATTACAAATGGTCCCGTCTATGTAGATAAAAATCAGAGAAACGTGGATCTAGAGCAATTTGGTTTTTCATACAAAATGGATAATCTGTTTGGAGAATCAAAAGTTGTACTTGAGACTCAAAATGGAGGAATCAGTAGAGGTCGTAGATTTATCTTTGATATGTGTCAGCAGATTAAAAATGTTTACCATCCCTATGACAATCAAGAATTAGTTAATACAGGAGGTAGGGGATATATTGATGGATCTGGTAATGCTGAACAAATTGATGTATTTGGTGGAGATTGTTTCATTAGCAAGAATACATTTAAGGCAAACACACTTCTTGCATTAGCGGACGATGGAGATTCATCCTGGGATGCAGCATTTGATGACTATTGGCTTGTTGAGGTCAGCGATGGGTTTCCTGTTGATGGAACGAGTAAAAGAAAAGGTGTTCGTCTTGGAATACAGGAAGAAGTAGGTACGAAAGGAAATATTAATATTACCCCTCTGCCTTATAGTCACAGCTATGATTCCTATGTAGAATCTCGAATTCCAACTGATTTTGTATCAGATGGTGATGGAATTTACAACAGACGATCACCTAGAACTGGTGGATTGCTTAAAGATTGGAGAGTGATTCCAAATATTAAGGATCTTGAACCAAGTACAAATGAATACGACACGAGTAATAGCCCACCTAACAAACAGATATTAATTGCAAGAGGTTGGTCTAGATTCTTTATTGAGTCCGATAATTATCCCGAATGGAATGAGGAGTATGCGAGTATTAATGACACAAAACCTAATTTTGCCTGGGATCCATATGACATAACAAATACTGATAACTATAATAGAATAATTCGATCTTCTGGAGATACTAAATCAGGTAGAAGTGAGTCATTTAGAAGGTTTTTGGAAGAAGATTTTATTGATGTAGATGAAAATAGAGGTGAGGTTGTCAATCTTACAGAATTCAATGACAACCTTCTTATTCACATGGAAAGAACCTTGATTCAAACTAGAGGTCGAGAAAGACTTCAGACTTCTGAGGGAACTAGTGCATTTATTGGTACTGGCGATATATTTGAAGTCGCACCCAAAGAGTTTTCTGCTACTGAACTTGGGTTTGGGGGACTGGACTCGTTTAAAGCACAGGTAAAATCTGAAACCGGATACTTTTGGGTTGATAAAGATGCTCGTTCCATTTATCATTTGTCTTCTCAGGGTCTTAAAGAACTAACTACTGAACAATTTGGACTGAGTGCGTATTTTGATAATCTTCTCAGAAACCAGAGTAGCATCAATGTTGGTTATGATGCTAATGAAGGAAGGTCAATGTTCACTATTGGAGATGATACAATTTCATATTATCCAGATAGGGGTGTGTGGGCTTCCTTTCATGAATATACACCAAGTGTCTACGTAGATTATCTCGATACTCTAGCTTATATTGGTACCAATAACTCTACATTATTTTTCCGTGATGTTGATGCTACATTTAATGATTTGATATTCACATTTGCTGTGCCTCATGGTGTAGCACATAAAGCAAATGCCGTCTGGTTTAATGCTGATCGATTTGATTCCAGTGGGAATATAACTCAAAACATTCCCTTTACTCACTTGGAGGTGGAGAATGAAAACCAGACTACTAGTAGAATTGCACTGGAAGACTATGACGATAGTAATACCCCAACTGATATTACAAATGTAGGTAATCTCAGGAGAGTGCAAGGAGTATGGAGATTTAATGTGATTAGAGAAACAGATAGTTCTCTATCCTACCTTCCAGGATGGGCTCAAGAGAAGAGACTAGAAGATGATTATCATTTGGTTACTCTTGAGACTGATCAAACAGAAATAGGTACAGACTTTGAAGTTGAACTAAGTGCTGCTGGATTAATGTCTGAACAAACAGCACA
>NZ_JAHENT010000146.1 GCF_018609725.1 Methanohalobium sp.
AAAAAAAATTCGATATTATATTTTTATATATCTATTTTTATATTATATTTTAAGTATTGTATAGTATAGGGGTATTAAACTAAAAAATACTTAAAAAACATAGGTGTAAATTAGTGATTTGAGTTAATTATTGTCTATGTTCATTCATAAAGTGATTGGGAATAAAATTAGAACATAGTATTAAATGTGCATTTTCGAGATTTTTTTGCTGTTTAAAGGTGGGGTTGTCGGCACAAAACCCTGTATTCTTATAGTATTTGTAATAAATGAATGAACTAAAAGACAGGTGTTTGTATTAATCAAAACTTCAATCATATAGTGTATAGGAATAAATAATGATAATAACTCTGTTATGGAATATTTATAACTTAAAGTAATTAAAAACTGGTCATTATATTATATATATTAGCTACTGGTTGGAAATTTGTTATCTTCAGTTTTAATCCTGTACTAAAAATAAAAAATTAATGTTTAACATAAATTAATACTAAATGTTTGTTATTTCTTGACTTAATAAATATAGTTTGTATGTAACAACTAATTGTTACAATGTAAATTTTATTTATTTGTAATTTTTAGTTGTTACAATTAAAATTTTATTATTTATTAAATAATAATTTATATATAAAATTTAATTAATAAAAATGAAAATTATAAAAAATTAAGATATACTAGTAATATACGATTAAAATTGAGACTTGATAGATATTAAAAAAAATAAGTTTATATAGTCAACTTTATACCAAAGACATCCTCAAAATCCTGGTATTTCTTCCTTGCACGGTATAGATATTGACGAGTATATCTATCCCCGCGTGCTTTTGCAAACATAGCTTCGATTTCAGTAGGTGAAAATATGGTTCCCAATTGCTTAACAGGTATATTGTTTAACATTTCCAATTCATCATATTCATCAATATCGTTTGTATTATCATTTTGAGATTTAACATCTTCTGATTGTTTTAAAGATTTATTATTTAATAGATTCAATGGAATTTCGTTCTGCCAGTCCCATATATTATTAAATATATTCAGATACAATTTCTTACATGATACACATTTGGTAACAACTAGATAACAGTTTTTGTATATGTGGTAACTAATACTTGCCATTTCAAAATTACAGGAACTACATGTACCTATTTCATTTTTTTCGAATTTATAGGCAGGTGTAATATATCCATTTATGTAGAGTGTTCCAGTCTCAAGGTGATATTTACTCTCCATATATTTCACCAAATTTAAATAATATTTTACACTTATAATATATTAATTAGTAATGTGTAATTATAACACATTTTACTAACTTATATATCAATAAATCTATAATAAATCAGTGCAATCTGCAGGAGGGGATTATAGTGGACTCCATACGCTCTAAAATAAAACAGCGGTTGCAAAAATTTGTTGAGCTCGATACAAGTGGTCTCCGAAGTAGTGTATTGTCATTCTTTTTGAAAGAAAAAAATGTTACAGTCGATGATCTCTATGAGGCTATTAAAACAAAGTTTAATATATCCAGAAGTTCAGTCGCTTCAATGGTGGGATATATTCATTCTAAACTGGGTATTCTTAGAGCTTACAAAGAATCATATAAAACACATATGGTATATACATTAAAAGATGAATATGTCGATTTGATAAAGTCAATATTGTATTCAAAATATCGTTCAGCTAACTTGGAAACATAATTTTAAATTGTAAAGTGTAACTAAATATGTCGTACGTAAAAGATGCACCAAAGACTTCAACAACTCTCGTTGTTCGTTCAGATTCACATGGTAGGATAACGCAAACAAGGGACCCATTTTATAGCTTAATGCGTAGACTGTTCCAGGAAGATGCTACAGCAGAACGTGGCAAAGAGTTTATTTTAATGATTGAAGAACGCCAGAGAAATAACAATCCTTTAAAAACCAGTGAATGGAAAGATATTATTAAAGAACTGGATATAGGGCGAGCGTCATTCTATTCCATGAGAAACAAACTTCTTGGAGCAGGTCTTATAACAACAAGGAATCAGGAATACCGTATATCAGGTCAGTTTAGTAAAGAATTAATGGATATGGCTAAATGGTGGTGGACAGCCGTTTTGGGTGATAATCCTGAGAACATGGATAAATAAACCAAAAACTTTATAATTAACATTTACAATCTGTATGAACAGCAGACGAATGTAGCCCGGTAGTGTAGTGGTCAATCATACGAGGCCCTGGACCTCGTGACCTCGGTTCGAATCCGTGCCGGGCTATCATTTTAATTACTAGTTTTTTATTTTTACAACCAAATAAATAACCTTATATTGCCAAAGTTTAAGAAACTATATTTCAATTAATCAACTATGGAAAGGTTATCTACTGGAATCGATGAACTGGATGGAAAAATATCAGGTGGTTTTCCCAAAGGTAAAGGTATAATCATCACAGGCTCATCGGGAACTGGAAAAACTATTTTTGGGTTACAGTTTTTGAACAAAGCATGTTATGACGGCAAAAAATGTACTATAGTGGCAACAGAAGAAACTCCTGAAGATATACTTACCCATGCAGATGTACTGAATTTAAGTTTAAGGGATTTTTACAACAACAGATATCTGGATATTGTAGATACTTACAGGAAGCGTGCTTTTGAAACAGAAGAATCAGATATCCGGGGTGCAGGTTTAACAATAGAACGTATAGACCTTGAAGAAATCCCTAACCTTATATCAAACGATTCAGAAGTAGTTGTTATTGATAATATCGGTGTATATTCCATCGGTTTAAGTACCTACGAGTTTAGAAATAATTTTGATGCATTGACTTATGAACTTTCTGAAAATGGCTATTCTGCACTTTATGTGATGGATGAAACTGCGCATAATCTGACTCATAACCTTGCAGAATACTCAACATTTGGTTCTATAAAACTTATGATTAAAGAAAACCCTTATACTGAAAAAATGGAACGTTATATGTATATACCGAAAATGCGTGATACTGAAATATCACTTGAACTTATGCTGTACGATATCACTTCTGGTGGTATTACCCTATTGGAATCCAATGTGGATTTATAACCTGTATTAAAACATATTAAAAAGTATAATTTATACGCTGTATACTAAATTTTGAACCTTAGGTTAAATATAACATTCTTTTTTGTTAAGCAATTAAATTCCTAAAAATAATTAATTAATTGTTTTTCTTAACTTTTTAAATATCAAAACTTCATATAATTTATTGCTACGTTGAAAGTAAATATGTGGGGGGTTATTTTGGTTAATACACCAATTATGGATAGTTTATATAACATGGTTAGTCAGATGATAGAGTTTATACCACTATTAGTTGCGATAATTGTCTTGTTAATAGTGGGTAGATTTGTTGGTAAAGGTCTTGGGAAACTTGGTTCTAGAATACTGGAAAAAATTGGGCTGGATATTATACTTGACAAGACCGCCATTGGTAAAATGATTAGTAAATCTAATATAACAACGACCGGATTTTTTGATACCATCATACGCTGGTTTGTCTATCTGGTATTTGCTGTAATCATTATCGATTTATTGCAGATCCAGATTGTTAGTGATTTCCTGACGGATGTTATAGCCTTCATACCACTAATAGCATCAGCAGCTATTATATTGGTAGTTGGATTCCTTGTTGTTGACTTTTTAGCTGATCTTGTTAAGAAAGTGCTTGAGACAACAGAATTGAATGATAAGGTAGCAGAAAGCCCTATAGGAAATGCAATAAAGGCAAGTGGAACAAGCATTTCTGGAATAATATCTGGGCTTATAAAGCTGTTTGGTTACCTGTTATTTTTAACAGCGGCACTAAACGTCCTTCAGTTGAGTATAATTGCAGACCTTGTCGGAAGAATTGTTGAATATATACCAAACCTTGCAGCAGGTATTTTAATATTAATAGGTGGACTTCTTGCCATCGGTGTATTTGAAAAATACCTCGATAATTTCATGAAAGGAATGAGCATTGAAAGTGCAAATGTTCTTCTTCCGATGCTGAGAGGTGTTTTACTCCTTCTAGTGATTTTCATAGCATTGGACACAATGCTTGTCAATATCGGGGTATTCTATGTTATACTCCAGCCACTTGCCTGGGGTGTCGCAATTATAATTGCGTTCAAATATGGTATAAAAGATGCCATCGTTGCATATGCAAAAGAGAGAAAACAGCAGGGATAAACTAATATCCCTTTCTTTTTTTACCAGCCAAAATTTAGTTTTAGTGAACTACCACTTGGCTAAAGACCAACTGGCTCCTTAAATTAAAAATTTAAGGATAACTTAAAATCTATGATTTAAAGTGCTTCCTGTTTCATACTTTTCCCTTATGGGAACAAGTCCACAGGCTCTACCCCTCGTACCGAAGGTGTAAAATTGTAATTTTGGTTATCAATTACAACCATACAAGTATTGGTCTTTATAATATTTAAACTTAATTAATAAATATAGTTTAATTTTAAGAATTAGAAATCATATAATTTTATACTATATTGCACTTTGTTGCAAATATTTTGTCTGAAAAATCCAATTAATCATAAGTTTCTAGTTTGGTAATAATAACTTATAACCTTTGTAATGGCAACAGCCAGTAAACCAACGGCTGATGCAGTCAATATTACCATGATTAGATTTTGTTCTTCTGCAAACCACATCATACCATAAAAAAGCCCAGCACTTAATGCTATACCTATTGCAACAAGCAATATAATCGGATTTTTATTTGGTTTGTCTGTTATATCACTCATGTATTATCAACTTGAACTGATTTTATATATAAATTACTGCACACGTATTACAATACCTCTCAACAGCCTGCCAAGAATATCCTTGCCAGTGATTATTCGCTTCTCCTCTGTCTCTTTATTCCAGTAGATTACAAGGTCTTTATCTATAACATCATCTTCGGCATGTTCGGGGAATACTATTAACTGGTTGATTACTTTATCAAGTTTTGTATCCGGATTTCTCACTACAATGGGTCTGTGTGCGTATTTGAAAGGATTGAAAGACCCGGTTTTGTATATGACATCCCTCAAAAATGCATCAGAGTCAAGTACCATAACTGGCTCATCATCAGAATCGGTAATTATAACCCATTTTTTATCCGACTTTTGCAGTTTCTGCAGAAATGGATCTGATGGGTCTCTGGTAATATCAGGAAATACCGGACGATTATTTTTAAAGGGTAACGTGATAATACTGTCAGGATCAATAATTGAACCTTCCTGAGATATGGATATATCATCAATCTGCAGAAAATTAAGTGCACCAAGACCTTCCATTTTACCGATTTCTGTTCTTGTGGATTCTATATGTTTTTCAAGCATTATCCTGAGATATTCTTCCTTGAAAAACTGCATCCTTTCTTTACCAAGCCATTTGTCCAGCAAAATTGCAGATGGTTTGGCTACCGGATAGAAGATTACCTGATAGATTTTAACAATTGGAACAAGGTGTCCACCTACTTTTAAAGCATACCGTGTAAAATATGCCTGAGGTGCTATCTCTCCAAACAATGTTATACTAAATGTGGAAAACAGGAACGCTGTGGCTCCCGCCATTATAGAATTTGTAAGTAGTGTAAGCAAAACATTAACCGACATATTCCCCCAGAGAAGGGTTGTCAAAAGGAAGTTAGCATCTCGTCTCAATTGTAGGATTTTGATAGCGTTTTTATGTCTGGTTTCAGCTTCAATTTCCAGCCCCAACCGGCTTAATCCAAAAAGTCCTATGGTAAGACCAGAAAACATCGCTGATTGGGACAAACAGAAAATGATAAGAATCCATATGATTATAGGGTCCATGTTATTTCAGTATCCTTTATTTTCTAATTCATTTATCACCTGAACATTTAATCGGAGTGTTTCATTTTAGTTTTTAGATGGTTTATATTATTTTTTTAATTTTTCCTCAGTTTCAAGAACTTTAAGCGTAGTTTTCATCAATGCATCCGGATTTAATGATATAGACTCAATCCCTTCTTTAACCAGAAATTCTGCAAATTCGGGATAATCACTTGGTGCCTGTCCACAGAGACCACTATGGCGGTTATTTCTTTTAGCTCCCTGAATAGCTGCACATAAACTCTTCTTGACACCTGAATCTCTTTCATCGAATTCTTTGGAGAGTATATCTGAATCCCTATCGATACCGAGTGTAAGCTGTGTCAGGTCGTTGGAACCTATTGAAAAACCATCAAAAAACTCGCTGAATTCATCGATTAAAAGGATGTTGTTTGGAATTTCACACATGACATAGACTTCAAGACCGTTTTCTCCTCTTTTTAAACCATTCTTTTCCAGCTCTTTAATAACATTTTCACCCTCTTTAATTGTTCTGCAGAAAGGAATCATTATAACAAGATTGGTAAGTCCCATTTCATTTCTTACCCTTTTCATAGCTTTGCATTCAAGTGAAAAACCTTCCCTGTAATTATCATGGGTGTATCTGGAGGCTCCTCTGAAACCAAGCATAGGGTTATTTTCTTTAATTTCAAAATATTCGCCACCGATAAGATTTGCATACTCATTAGATTTGAAATCACTCATCCTAACTACAACGGGGTTAGGATAGAACGCGGCTGCAAGCATACCAACACCCTGTGATAGTTTGTCTACAAAATATTCTTCTCTACTGCTATAGCCGGCTGTAAGTCCATCAATTTTTTTCATAACATTTTCATCTTCTACTTTTTCAGGGTGTATCAGTGCCATAGGATGGACTTTGATATAGCTGGAGATAATAAATTCAAGTCTGGCAAGTCCCACACCATCGTTTGGAATTCTTGCATATGAAAAAGCTATTTCTGGATTCCCGATATTCATCATCATTTTTGTTTCGGGTCTTCCCATTTCTTTTAGGCTGGTTTTTTCGACATCATATGATAGTTCACCATCATAAACATAGCCTACATCACCTTCTGCACAACTAACCGTTATTTTATTTCCAGTCTGGATTTTTTCAGTTGATTCAAGGCCATTTTCATCTACTGCACCGACTACTGCGGGAACTCCTAATTCCCGGCTAACGATTGCGGCATGGGATGTCCTGCCTCCTTTATTTGTCACAATCGCACCTGCAGTTTTCATGACGGGTTCCCAGTCGGGAGTTGTGGTGTCAGCAATCAGTATTTCTCCAGGTTTAAATGAGGAAAGTTCTGATACATCAGATATAACATGGGCCGTACCAGAAGCTATTTTATCTCCGATACTTTTACCCTTTACAAGCGGGCTTGATTTTTCTTTTAATGTATAGGTTTCCAGAACATCGAGGTCTTTCTGGGATTGAACGGTTTCGGGTCTTGCCTGTACTATAAAAATCTGTCCTGTTTCGCCATCTTTTGCCCATTCAATATCCATGGGTTGTGACTTTTTGTAATATCTGGAATAGTAATCCTCGATTTTGATGGCATAACCTGCAAGTGTTAATATTTCATCATCGTTTATACAGAACCGTTTCCTATCAGCATCAGGAACGTTTACGTTTCGGGTCAGTGCCTTTGATTCACCTCTACCGTAAACCATCTTGATTTCTTTGTTCCCAAGATACTTGCTGATAATGGAGTTGTATCCTTTTTTAATTGTAGGTTTAAACACATAAAACTCATCAGGGTTAACCTGTCCCTGGACAACATTTTCCCCCAGTCCATAAGATCCTGTTATCAAAACCACATCTCTGAAACCGGTTTCAGTATCAAGAGTAAATATAACTCCACTTGAAGCAAGGTCTGATCGAACCATTTTCATGATGCCTATAGACAGTCCTACCTTGAAATGGTCAAAATTGTTGTTTTCTCTATAAGTGATTGCCCTGTCTGTAAACAGGGATGCAAAACATCTGATGCAAGCATCTTTTAAGGAATGATATCCGTGAATGTTTAGGTAGGTTTCTTGTTGTCCTGCAAAAGATGCATTGGGTAGGTCTTCTGCTGTGGCTGAACTACGGACTGCAACATCGGTATTAGGTCCATATTGTTCACAGAGATAGTCATAGGCTTGTTTAATTTCATCCCACAAATCCTGTGGAATACCAGCATCAAGTATCAAATTACGGGCTTTCTTTCCCCTTTTAGAAAGGTCTGAGACATCAGTTATATCCAGTCCTTCCATAGTTTTTTTTAATTCATCCAGAATTCCGCCTGATTCAAGAACATGCCAGTAAGCATCTGCTGTGACAGCAAAGCCGTTAGGTATATTTACGCCTTCAGATACTAGTTTACGATACATTTCACCAAGGGATGCATTTTTTCCTCCTACAACAGGAACATCATCCATTGTTATTTCTTCAAACCATTGTATGTATTTCATAACCACTCCCTTCAATTAACAGTTACAATTTATTGGTATATAGAACGATTGTTTTATTTATATATTGATTTCCATTAAATCAGTAGCGATTTTTACGTCCTGTACAGTTTTCAGGTTATTTTTAAGGTATTCTATACTTTTCTGTTCGTGACCCTGCATTTGTGGATAAAGATGCGTCAGATACAAACAGGAGGCATTAGTATTATAATAGTTTATATACCCATCAAGCATATCGGGTGTTGTGTGGTATGTTACATCAAAACCACAGGGGAATGAACATTCATGTATCAAAAGGTCTGCATCCTGTGATAAATCCATTATTGATTTGCAGGGTTCTGTATCTCCCGAATATACTATTGAATTCCCATCTGATTCAATCCGATATCCAAGTGATGGAACGCTGTGTACTCCTTTTGAACATGTTATTTTACAGTTGACCCCATCAGGTGTAAAAGTATCTCCTGCAGATATTTCTATTATATTGATATCGGATTTGCCCTGAAGGTATCCGTAAATTTCCAGCAAACCTGTCATCCATTCATTTGTTCCTTCTGGACCATAGATTGTAATGTTGGTTTTATCACAGAGCCAGTTGGCTTTCATAAGACATAACACATCTGCAACATGGTCAAGATGCAGATGGGAAAGAACTACTGTGTCAATATCTGTATGATTATATCTGCTCTCAAATATCCGGTTTAAAATACCGCTTCCGCAGTCAAAAAGGATGGGTTTTCCTTCGATTTCTGCTATAATCCCTGATTGTATTCTATCAGTCTGTGGGATGGCTACTCCTGTTCCAAGAAACTTTATATTCATATTACTACTATAATAAGGCTTAAGTAACTTAACTTTAATCATGGAGTTTTGTCCAATAGTTTTAAAAACCCCTTTGCATATTCAATAGTTGAACTATCAATAAATATGATACTACAACCTGCGAGGGTTGCCGAGCTGGTCAAAGGCGCCAGACTTAAGATCTGGTACCGAAGGGTTGCGTGGGTTCAAATCCCACCCCTCGCATACTGTTTCTAAATTAGGTAACTGATTTTTGAACCTTTCCAGTTGATTACTTTATCTTTTATAATCAGTTTTATATTCCATAGGATATAATATATTAGTAGAGTGGATATTATGAAAATCATCAAAGGCAATGATCTGGGACTGGGGATTAAATGCGATTATATGGCAGTGGGAAACTCCGCAGAAGAGGTCGAAGAAAAAATGTTTGACCATTTAGAAAAAGAGCACAAGGAAAAACTTGATAATTTGGATGAGGATGACATCAAAGACCTCAAATACAGAATATCAACCCTTGCAGGTCGAAGTTGTGGATGTGGAGCGCTTTAATGTATTTTGTTTAAGGACAGATAATTTGATACACATTAATTCCTGAAAGCGTGAGAGCCGTAATAATCACACCTGATAACAATATTCCAGAAACTATTGCAGGAAATGAATGTTTTTTCTGAATTCCAAATATAAAGGCTGCCACACATCCAGACCATCCACCTGTCATTGGAAGTGGTAGAGCCACAATCGGTACAAGAGCAATCGTCCCGTATTTTTCAAATTTGGCTGAATGACATCTGTGGGTTTTAGAAAACAATTTTTCGATTAATGAATCCAAAGTTTTAAACCTTCTCAATTTGCGGGTTAAAACATCAAGTGATGCCAGAACAGGATATATGGGAATGATATTGCCGATAACCGCCAGACAATAACTAACCAGTGGATTCATTTTGTACACTGTTATTGCAATAGGTATAGCTCCTCTAAGTTCAGGAAACGGCATCATACTTATACCTATAATAGAAAGCCAAGAGGGAATTGTTTCTTCTATCCTGCAGATAACATCGTACAAAAACATATCTAATCCGCATTTATTATCTACAACATCCAGTTTATAAAATTAATTATTGGCCACTTTATTTTATTGCTTCTGTAAATGTGTTGTTTTAAGAGATAAACTAAAATATGGACAGTTTCTATTAATAACGGGGGGAATTTTAATAAAATCCAGCACTATTATTTTAATAATTATCCTTGCAATTGTTGTTGCGGATTCAATTCCTTTATTGATGTATCAACTATACCCTCCAAACATCAATGAAAACTCATATGACCCTACAGGGCCAGGTTATGGTCCGGGAAGGTCTTATCAGGACCAAAATTAAAAAACAGTTTTGAATCAAATGGTGAAACGATTTATTATACCGGATTTAATAAATCGGGCGATAAAATCCAGATAAGTTCTGGACCTCATTGGGTCTATGTTCATGGTGGAAGTTGTGTTGATTGTCATGGTGCAGATGGAAAGGGAAATAGACCAATAAGGATGAGTTGTGAATTACTCTGCCCTTTCGGACAGATCTTCCTGTTTCATAGTTTGTTCTGACGAACACAACTCCACAGGCACTACCCCTCATCCCGAAGGTGAAATTAGATTCTGTTTATCCAACGCGAATTTCTTAATATTAACTGATGCGTTGATGTCTCTATCATGTGTCGTTTTGCAGTCAGGACATTCCCATTCTCTGTCTTTAAGTTCTAAATCCTGATGATAATATCCACATACATGACAGATTTTGCTTGATGGGTCGAATCGTCCTATCTTGATGATATATTTACCATACCATTCTGCTTTATATTCCAATTTCTGTACAAAACTACTCCATGAAGCATCGGTTATATGCTGTGCAAGATTATGATTTTTCAGCAGTCCTTTTACATTTAAACTTTCCAGTGCTACAGCTTGGTTCTCGCTTATCAACCTGGAACTTAACTTATGCTGGAAATCTTTTCTCTGGTTGCTAATCTTCTCATGATACTTGTCTATCTGGTGTTTCAGTTTCCTGTAATTATTAGAACCTTTCTTTTTTCTGCTGAGCCTTTTCTGCAATACCTTCAATCTTTCAATCGAATTTTTCAGGTACCTTGGATTATCGACTTTTTCACCGTTAGATGTAACAGCGAAATCCTTGATGCCTACATCGATTCCGACAGTATTGTTTTCATCGAATTCCTGTTTTTGAGGTGTTTCTTT
>NZ_JAHENT010000147.1 GCF_018609725.1 Methanohalobium sp.
AAGATCCTGTATAACCTGTGAAGAATCGTTCATGGCGGACTGGACATCGTTCATCTTGACAGACAGCTCATGTGATTTATCGCCAACATTCTGTGTCTTTTCACTGACACCAGTAACATCCTCGGAAGCCTTCTGTGCGTTGCTTGCGACATCCTGCACGCTCTGGTTCATGTCGTTCATGGCACGGGAGGCTTCCTGTATCTTTGTAGATTGGTTCTGTGCACCGTTTGAGATTTCGGTTACTGTGTCTGCTATCTGGTTGGATGTGGATGTCATCTGTTCAGATGAGGCAGACAACTCCTGTGCCTTTGATGCTGTATTATCGGCACTTTTTTGGATTTCTTCTATCAGAGAATACAGTTTACTTGTCATATCATCAAAGGATTTAGCGAGTTTACCGATTTCATCCTGTCTTTCTAAGAATTCTTTTTTACTTTTACCGGTAAGGTCACCATTGGCAATCCTTTCAGCTCTGAGTGCTGCAAGGTTTATTGGATTTGAAAATCTTCTTGAAAACCAGACACTTCCGATTGAACCCAGCAAACTGAATCCCAGTATCGCCAGAGTAACACCGTTTTTAATGGAATCTACAGGTGCATAGAATTCATCAACTTTTGTACCTGAAGCAATTATCCAGTTTTTATCCTTAAAATGGGTATAGGCTACGATTTTTTCATGTCCTTCCCACATGTATCTCTGATATCCAGATTTTTCAGAAATCATTCGCTGCACGAATTCGTAATTGTTCAAATTTTCTCCTTCTAAATCTGGATGAATTATCAATGTGCCGTCAGTATCCATGACATACATATAACCGGTTTCACCGACTTTGATATTTTGGACCTGTTCTCTAATCTGGTTTATAAACGGAGCTTCGGGAATACCCACTCGCAATATTCCTATCACGTTTCCATCATCGTTTTTTATAGGTCCGTATGCAGTCAGGTACTTTTTACCTGAAATCATCTCGTTGTTATAATAGGTATTACCGTTTTTTACAACAGTATTATATATTGATTGTGAAACCAGTGTTCCAGTTGCTCTTGAACCATCCGTGTTTTTAACATCTGTGGATATACTGGTTGCTCCATTATTTTCTACCTGATAGATTGTGGCAACACCTTCAATTTCATCGTTAATTTCATCCACAACATCAAAATTATCATTAACATTATAGTCCCCCAAGAACATTTTATTGTTTTCAATTCTTGGGTTACCTTTTGAATAAATAATATCACTTGCTAATGAGAGATGTGATTTTACTTTATCATGTGCAAGGTCAAATACAGTATTTATAAAATCTTTTTCTACTTCGACTTGTTGCGTTAATTTATTTTTTAATTCATTATCAATTCCGCTTTTTGCTTCTTCATAGGCATATCCTCCTACAAAAGCCATCGGAACTATCAATAGTATCAGTGCAAAAGCAACTAATTTATGACTTATTTTGATATTTTTTAAGTTCATCGTTATTTCCTCAAAGTTCTTAGATAATTTGGTTAATATCAAACAATGTTTACTATTAACATAATCAATTTTTAGTTAAATTATAATTATATTTAAAAATTATTAAAAATCTATAAATAAAATGTGTTAACAGAGAATAATGATTTGTGTAGAGAAAATTTATACTGTTTTTTTTTCAAAATTTGTTGGAAAAGATAAATATAGTAAAATTAAACTGTCTATAAATCCAAAGTAAAATTTAACAATTTTCAGGATTATTATTTTTGTAGGGGAGTTTATATGGAAATTGACATCAGGACATTTGCACTTTTACATCTTATAGTACAGTTTCTAATCATTCTTACAGTTATAATGGGTGTTTACCTTTTCAAAAAAGGAAAAATTCGCAATCATTGTAAAATCATGCCAGCAGCACTGGTGGTGCAGATTTTAACAATCATTTTTATAATGACTCCTTCTATGTCAAGATATGTAGAAGGTATAATACCGAATTTATTGTTCAATATTGAGATGTGGTTGCATCATATTGTTGGATTGGTGGTTATTCTTCTTGGGGGTTATATATATCTTGGTTTCAGAAAAAAAATCAAATTTGTGGTAAATCGCACAAAATTGATGAAATCTACATTCTGGATGTGGATTTTAACCTTCCTGATTGGTCTGCATCTTTATCTGATGCTCTGGTTAGGAACATGGCCTCTTTAACAGACAATAAGAAATATAACAGGGATTAAACAGAAATTACTATACTAAATGGGGGTTTGTGATGAAAGATAAATTGATAATTCTGATAGTAATAGTAGCAGTATTTTTAGCCATAGGATGCGCTCAACAACCGGATGATAATGGTGAAACAGATACAAACGGGATGATAAATGACTCTGGTAACAAAACACCAGATAAAACAGCACTTCCACAACCCGATGGTCAGGAATTACATAACTATATTACAGAAGTGAACAATTACAAAGACTGGAGATTGTGGCCGGGTACATCCCGTTTCAGTAATGGATCTGAACCACATGGTTCACTGGTGACAGTTTATGTATCAGATGAGGCTTATTCTTCGATAGAAAACAAAACTGGAGTGATGTCCAATGGAAGTATTATTGTAAAAGAAGATTATAATTCCGATAGAGAATTACAGGGACTATCAGTTATGTATAAAGTCGAAGGTTTTGATGAAAATCATAATGACTGGTTCTGGGCGTTTTATGGTCCAAATGAATCAATAAATGCAGAAGGTCAAGTTGAAGCCTGCTATGATTGTCATGGAATTGAAGAAAACAATGACTACCTTTATACAGGAAATATAAGAACAAATGAAACCATGGCAAACGAAACCGAACAAACAGATGAAGGGGAGACTGTTGAAATTGAAATTGAGGATTTTGAATTTAAGCCAAATGAAGTCACTATATCACCCGGTGATACTGTAAAATGGGCTAATTTGGACAGTGCAACACATAATGCAAGACAGACAATTGATAATCCAGAATTCTATTCACCCAACCTTCAGCAGGGTGATTCATTCAATCATACATTTGATGAAGAGGGAACATATGACTATATATGCACGATCCATCCCTATATGGAGGGGACGGTGACAGTTGAATAAAATTCTCTCTATTTCCTTTTTATTTGTTTCTGGATAGGCAGTGTTCAGTTAAGACAATCTTTCACTTGATTTCAACTCTAAACTGTTGTACAAAGAAATAATAAAAAATCTAAAATAGATTAATATGTGCCATTAACTGAACAGTACCTTCTGGATATGTGGAAAGACTTATTAATCGTGGTGATTAACTATTATAAGGGGTTTGTATATGAAGAAACTATTTACAATTTTAGCAATACTAATTAGTGTATTATTAGCTATAGGATGTGCCGGTAATCAACAAAATGGTGGTACTGGGGATAATGGTGAAGATGGAGCAGTGGAAACTACCAATGTAATCATGGAAGATATTCAGTTCAAACCAGCTACTATACAAATATCAGTCGGTGACACTGTTACATGGACAAACGAAGACTCTGCAGAACATACAGTAACATCTGATAATTTTGATTCTGGAAACCTTGAGCAAGGGGAAACATTCACTCATACTTTTAATGAAGCCGGAATCTATGATTATCAATGTACTATCCATCCGTCCATGACAGGTACAGTTATCGTAGGTGACGTTGATACAGGTACTGGGGATACAAACAGTGATGGCACAGGAGGATACTGAACTTTTTCTTTTCCTTTTTTACCTTCTATCCACCACACGTTTCGGTCTGCCTTTCATACGGTAAAATTCCAGTTCTCCGGGACCTGTAAAATTGAATATGATGCTAAAGGTTTCATCCAAATATGCCTGTTCCAGAGCGGGTTTGTGATGGAAAAATGATTTCAGGAAATTTTCCTTGACCACTTCATAATCGCATTTTTTTGGGTCAATGCATTCAAGACTAACCCTCATGATTGTTTCGTCCTCGTCATTTCCGCTGTACAGGAAAGATTCATATTCACCTGTAAGATATTCCATATTTTCTCTCTGGAAAACCCCGCGTTCAATATCCACACGATTGAAAGGAGTTCCACGAACCCAGAATGTTTCAGCTTCACGCTGTGGATTATCAATTTTCATATGAGTTCTTCCACATGAACACTTTTGCCTTGTGCGTACTATAGTTGTATCTTCAGTATCATAATTAATAAGCAAAGTTCCGCATTTTGCACCTACTGGCAACAGCGTTGTAAGCACACTTCTTCCACATTCTCCGTCATTTACAAACTCTTTCATGTTGGGGTCGTATACATCCAGATGAACAAAGTCTTCAGGTACATGAAGCCCGTTTATTTCGCTACATTCACCACACATAGTACCTTCTGTACTGCCATAGGTATTGAACACATTACATCCCCATATTTCTGAAAGGTAATCTCTTGCTTCTTCTGCAAAACTTTCACCACCTACTACCAGTCGTTCTATACTGGAATCAGAAGGTTCCAGACCTTCTTTTTTCATCCGGTTGGCAAGTCTTAATAATTTGAAGACATTACCCACTATGCCTGTGGGTTCATAAGATGTTATTACACGCACTGGAAATGTACATTTACCTTCTGGAATAATAGACATACCTATGTCACGTGCTGCGAGAGTCATTGTGTTAGCACCCACGTTCATCCCATAAGATGCACATACAACAACCCTGTCTCCAGGTCCAAAACCCTGTGATGTAAAAGTTCTTTTATATTTTTCAGCAAATCTTTCCCAGTCTTTCCATGTTAGAAAGAAAGATTTGGGTACACCACTTGTTCCGCTTGTTTCATGTACTGTAAAAACATCTTCCCAGCCCACACTTTTAAACTCAAAATAATTTGTTTCGGGCGGCTGGTTATGGCGGATAGTATCTCCTGATATAATTGGCAGATGTAAAAGGTCTTCATGAGACTGGATGTCTGAAGGGTTAATACTATTTCTGTCAAACCATTTCCTGTAAAATGGGGAATTCTTGTAGGCATAGTTAACAGTGTATTTAACACGTTCATCCACAAGTTCATCCAGTTCATTCCGACCCATCATTTCAATTTCTTGGTTGGTATATTTTATTTCACTCATAGTATCTTTTTAGGTTATATGTGTCTTTTATATATTTTTTAATAATTTTACCATATCGTCAGCGTCCGTTTTTGGAGAACTGCAGGAATAGTTTTGACATATATAAGCGGTTGCTTTTCCATCCTGTGAATTCATGTCTCTGGTAAACCCAGCAATGTTTACAATTTCCGGTGATTGAACTTTGTCTGGTTTAAAAAGCACAACTTTGCGGGGTATAAACTCTGATTTTAATGAGTTTATCATATTCTGGGTATCTTCTGACTGAAAATCTCCTGTTATTACAACTTCACTGGATGTACCCTGAACAAAATCAAGTGCCTGCATTGAATGAGTAGATGCAATCGGATTTCTGGATAACGATTTGGAAAACGATTTTATGGAATCTGAAGCTTTCTTTTCAAGTTCCGAATTACCGGTCATCCTTCCAAGACGCAGAAGGTTCATAAGAGCTACTGAGTTTCCTGAAGGTAAAGCTCCATCATAAATTTCTTTTTTACGTACTATAGGTGTTTCTTCATTATCTGGTGTGAAGTAAAATCCTCCGTTATTATCATCCCAGAAATGATTAATCAGGTAGTTGTTGTACTCGAGGGCTTTTTCCAGGTATTTAACTTCAAAGGTAGTCTCATAGAGTTCAATTAGTCCCCATGTCAAAAAAGCATAGTCATCAATGAACCCAATTATATCAGAATCACCATCCCGATATCTGTGCATCAGTTGACCAGATGAATCAGACATGTTTTTAATTATAAAATCAGCAGCTTTTCTTGCGGAGTTGGCATACTCCTTATCATCAAGTACCTGTGCACCTTTTGAAAGTGCAGCAATCATCAGACCGTTCCAGTCAGTAAGTATCTTATCGTCTTTTGCTGGATGTACACGATTTTCACGAGCTTCAAACAGTTTTCTTCTTGCGACTTCAAGGCGTTTTTGTGAATAGATGGTCTTGAGAAGGTTGCGTTTCCATGCATCGCGTTTTTCGTGGGATTCGTTAAGTTTTTTCTGAAATTCATCAAGTTCTTCATCAGGCTCTACGTCAATATATAAGGGTGTTTCTATTAAATGAGGTATATTTTTACCTGTTAAGTTACCGGTTTTCTCATCACGGAAATTACCTTCTTTTTGAATATTAAAAAGGTTGGTAACAATATTGGCTTCTGCTTTTGATAGAATTTTCTGTATTTCATCATATGTCCAAGTATAGAATTTACCTTCTACCCCCTCACTATCGGCATCTACTGCAGAATAAAAGCCTCCTTCTTTTGAAGTAAGGTCGCGTAGGACATAGGTGAAAACATCCTTGGCTGTATTTCCATACTCAATTTTTCCGGTCGCTTGGTAAGCTTCGATATAAGCCATTGATAGCAATGCCTGGTCATAAAGCATCTTTTCAAAATGTGGAACCATCCAGTATCTGTCTGTAGAATAGCGATGGAAGCCGAAACCTATGTGGTCATAAATACCACCCATACGCATGTTTTTGAGCGTTTTCTCGACCATTTCCAGCGCTTTGTTATTAGATGTCCGTTCCCAATACCTCATTAAAAACATTAAATTATGCGGTGAAGGGAATTTTGGAGCGTTACCGAATCCCCCATATTCGGGGTCATGATTTTCCAGAAGTGATTCATATGCTGCATCAAGTTCCTGATTGCTCAATTCTCTGGTTTCAGGTAACTTTGTAAATACTTCTTCAACTGATGATGTAATTTGTTCTGCACGGCTTACAAGTTCTCTTTTTTGTTTTGACCACATATCATTGATCCGGGGAAGTAAATCGATTAGTCCAGTTAATCCGAATCTGCTTTCTTTTGGAAGATATGTAGCGGCAGAAAACGGTTTTTTGTCAGGTGTCATTATAATAGTAAGCGGCCATCCACCTCTTCCGGTAAGAGCCTGACAGACATCCATATAGGCACTGTCAATGTCCGGGCGCTCTTCCCTGTCAACTTTGATACAAACAAAGTTTTTATTCAATATTTGAGCAATTTCAGGGTCTTCAAAAGATTCATTTTCCATCACATGGCACCAGTGACATGTGGAATAACCTATAGACAGGAATATGGGTTTGTCTTCATTCTTTGCTTTTTCAAAAGCCTTATCCCCCCATGGATACCAGTTTACCGGATTATAAGCATGCTGTAACAGATACGGACTTTTCTCATTGATTAAATGGTTGGGCTGTTTCCCAGTTTCACCAGTTTCTTCATTCATTTAATTTCACCTTTTTTGGAGATAAAGTGTACTAACACCCGTTTTTATTGTTAAATAAATGTTGTAATGCCATTGACGATCAAAATTATAATTTTTAATATGGCTTTATTAACTCTAAATACTCCCATTTAGATTAAGATAACATGATATTTATATCTATGTTTAAAACGTTATCCGATAATATATTAAAGGTGAATTTAAAATGTCAGGAAAACATAGATAAAGTATGAATATTCTGCTTTATTCAATATATAAACAAAAAGCTTAAATTGGTTACTTTTTTAGATATACAGTGATTCACTTATTAAAATTGCTAACTATTTACCTGCAAAACGATAAAGATACGGAAATTTAACAATGGGAGCAATATCATTACTCAGCAGTGGACTGGATTCGGTAGCAGCCCTAACAATTGCACGAGAGATAACCGATGTAAAGCTTGCGATTATTTTTGATTACGGTCAGCGTTCTGCAAAAAAGGAAATTGAATATTCCAAAAAAATCTGCAAACATTTTGGTATCGATTACGAAGTTATTAAACTTGATTGGCTTGAAAAGATTACAAATACATCACTGGTAAATAAAAATGAATATGTACCAGAGCTTACACTGGATGATATTTCGGGAAAAACCGCAACTGAGAAGACAGAAGAATCAGCAAAGAATGTGTGGGTACCGAATAGGAATGGAATATTTTTAAATATTGCAGCAGGTTTTGCTGAAAGCCTGGATTGTGAATATGTGGTAGTTGGATTCAATAGTGAAGAGGGACAAACTTTTCCTGACAATTCCCCAGAATTTGTAGATTCGATGAATACATGTTTGTCGTATTCTACCAGAAACGGTATCTATATACTTGCACCCTTAGTAGATTATAATAAAAAAGATATTATCAATCAGGCTTTAAAATCAGGTGCCCCTCTGGATTGGAGCTGGAGTTGTTATCATGGAAGAGATTTACCATGTGGTGTATGTGAAAGCTGTGTTAGACGGAAACATGCCTTCGATGAACTGGGTATTAAAGACCCACTGCTTGTAAGGTTAGGTATGGTTGATAAGGATTGATTTTTTACCGGTGTATATCATGGAATGTATTTATTTGAATAACAGAAATTATGACGGAAGCCAGATATCATCACTATGGGCATATAATGTTGCAGGAGTTCAGGATGATTCGATAATCTATTTCAGAGGAACATGCAATGTGGAAATCAGCCATATGATAGACCTGGAAGACAAAAGAGAAAACGAAGCGATTTATTCGTCTGATATGATTCATTTTATAATCGAACATTTTGATTCAACCAAACTGAAACTCGTTTATTCAAGACAGCGTTTATTTGCATCCATTGTATCAGAAATATTGATAGATAAGGGATTTAATATTAAACGCGAGGGCGATGACCTTTTTATAAACAACAAGAAACTTTCAGTATCTATTGCCAGTACTTCAGCTGTATCACAAAAAATTCATTTCGGGATTAATGTAATACATGATTATTATGCGGATTTAAAAAGTATAGGGTTTGAAGAATGTAAAATCGAACAGTTGATGTATGAAATTGCTGAAAGTTATGTTAATGAATTAGATGATATTGAAAAAGATTTACGAAAATCCAAACCGCTTGATGTGATTTAATGAACGCACCGGTAAGTGAGATATTCTGTTCTGTTCAAGGCGAGGGACCCTATGTAGGTATAAGGCAGGCTTTTGTACGTTTTATTGGATGTAACCTTCAATGTCAATATTGTGATACACAGAGAGAATATGTAGATTTTTGCAGGTTTGAGAAAAATCCCGGATCGGATGAATTTGAATTGATACCCAACCCTCTGGATGTCAATACTGTTGCCGAATCAATAGAATCATTTAGCAGTGTCCATTCGGTTTCACTGACAGGTGGAGAACCCTTGATACATGCAGATTTCATAAAGAACCTGCAAACTTCTGCTCCTTTATATCTGGAATCCAATATGACCCTACCTGAGATGGCGAAAAAGGTTAAGGATAAAGTGTCATTTGTATCAGGAGACGTTAAAATTATAAATGAATTTGAATATGATGATTTTGAAACACATATTGAAAAAACAATTGATAGTTTCAAAATATTAAAAACGACAGAATCCAGAGATTGCTTTTGTAAAATAGTAGTACTGAAAAATACAAAAATCGAATATGTTCTGGATATTGTGGACAGGATATCTGACTATATATCTGGGGCTATTTTGCAGCCTGTAACACAGGGTTACAACCGCCCATCTGTTCAATACCTGCTTCAAATTCAAAAACAATTACTGGATAAAGGAATAAATACGAAAGTAATACCACAAACCCACAAAATGCTGGGGTGCCTATAATGGAAAAAATGCGACTTGGAATCATAGAATCAATTGATACTGCTCACTATTTACCGGGACATGAGACATGTGGGATTGTACATGGTCATACCTACAGGGTAGAAGTAGTGATAGAAGGTAAAAAAAACGATGGCATGGTCATGGATTTTGCAGACCTGAAAAAAATAGTAAAGGATATACTGAAAGATTATGACCACACATTATTAAACAATATACTGTCCTATCCAAGTTCTGAAAACCTTTGTGAAAATATATATTCCAAGCTTTCTGAAAAATTAAAAATGCTTGTAAAGGTTAGAATCTGGGAAGGAGAAGGTAAATGGTGTGAGATTGATTCAACTACAAGTTAATACACGGTGTCCCAATATCTATATGAATGTTATTTATGTATTATAATGTAATCTAAGAGGTAAGCTATTATGCCAGTTGAAAATAGTGATAATCAATCATGTCCTGACTATAGTAATGAACAGTTGCGGATGATTTCAGAGCATCCATGTTATGACCCTAATGCACAGCATAAATTTGGACGGATGCATCTTGCAGTAGCTCCAAAATGTAATATCCAGTGTAAATATTGTATAAGAGATTATGACTGTGTAAATGAATGTCGTCCGGGTGTAACAAGTAAAGTTCTTACTCCACAGGAAGCGCTCGAAAAAACTCGACAGGTTTTAAAAGACCATCCTTTTATTAAGGTGATAGCAATAGCAGGTCCCGGTGACCCGCTGGCAAATGATGAAACATTTGAAACATTTAAGCTCATAAAAGAAGAATTCCCAGATGTTACCATCTGTATGAGTACTAATGGTCTTGTACTACCTGACAGGATTGATGATATGCTGGATGCAGGTGTGCAGACATTAACTGTAACAGTTAATGCAGTTGACCCTGAAATCCAGAGGCAGATATGTGATCGTGTGGTTTACAACGGGAAGCTTTACAAAGGAAAAGAAGCAGCAGAATTGATTATCAACAACCAACTGGAAGGTATAAAAAGAGCTATTGAAGCTGGAATTGTCATAAAAATTAATACCGTCCTCGTACCGGATGTAAATGATGACCATGTAGTAGACATCGCAAAAAAGATGAATGAACTGGGAGTATTCATCATGAATATTATGCCTCTTATACCACAGGCAGAATATGCTGAATGGAGAGTGCCTACAAATGAGGAACGTGAGGCGGCACAGGCATCTTGTGAACCTTTTGTGTCCCAGATGCGCCATTGTCGCCAGTGCAGGTCTGATGCTTATGGACTGCTTGGCGAAGACCTTTCTCAGATGAGTGAAGAAAGAAGAAACATGGTCAAAATGGAGACACTGAGAAAATCAAAAACCAAATCCAATAAGGATAAGGGCGATTAAATTAATTTATCAACATAAAACAAAAAGGAAGCTTTTCATTGGATTTGAAACAGGTTGCATACGACATCAGGAATTTTGAAGGTGTGACTCGAAAAAAACCTATTGAGGGTATAGTTGAAATCTTTGAATCAGTACGCTCTGAATATGGGGGCACACTGGTAGATTTTGGAGATGATGCTGCAGTTATTGATATTGATGGAAATGATGTCATCCTGTTTGCTGCAGATTCCATCTGGGAAAAATTGATGAAAGCTAGTCCTTGGTGGGCTGGTTATACAGCCGTTCTTGCCAATGTAAATGATATTGCAGCAATGGGGGCACGTCCACTGGCAATGGTGGATGTCATATCATCCAGTGATAAGGATTCCTGTAATACTCTCCTAAAAGGAATAACCGATGGCATCAAAAAATTCGGTGTCCCGATGGTAGGAGGTCATTTGCACCCTGACACTCCATACAGTTCAATAGCAGTTGCAATCATCGGTATTGCAAAAAAGGACTGTATTATTCGAAGTGATACTGCAAGACCCGGTGACTCTATTATTGTAGCCTATGACATGGATGGCAGGATGGGTCCCAATTCACCGTATAGCTGGGACACTACTTCATTCAAAGATTCAGAAACAGTAAGAAACCGTTACCTCGTGATGCAGACCATAGGGGAGAAAAAATTAGCAACATCAGGGAAAGATATTAGCAACCCGGGAACAATCGGAACACTCGGGATGCTTTGCGAAACCAGTAATGTAGGCGCATCTGTTGACATTGATAAAATCCCGTTTCCTGATGGTGTAGAAATTGAACAATGGCTAAAGGTTTATACTGCAACAGGTTACATACTTACTGTGAAAACTGAAAATGTCGATGAATGTGTTCAAGTGTTCAATGATGCAGGAATTACAGCATCGGTAGTAGGTGAGATAAACGACACCTTAAAACTTGATATTTACAATGAGGATGGGCGAGAAACTGTTTTTGATTTTAATACCGATGATATAACCGGTATTACATGTAAAAATGATTGATTTTCTGATAGATACATTATTCAATTTTTAAAGAAAGATTATTAATGTTTTGTTGACAAGATAAATAATATCTATAAGTTTTAATCATTATTAAAGGTATATTGTAGTGTAAAACATGAGTTTTTTTGACAGGATTTTACCCAGTGGTAATGAGGAAGAACCTATCTCTGTGCTTAGAGGGTTTAACTGCATTGCAGAATTATATGACAACAGGGTTGATATTAAAAAAGATAAGAATAAACCACCGTACCTTACACTGAACCTTTGTGATATATCAGAAATTCATATAAAAGAAAACGGTAAACTTAAACAGAGGTATTTGAGTTTTGTTCCAAAAGCAGATATTGAGGACAGAACATCATTTCAAGATGATATGTGTACCATAATAACAAATTATAAACCTGAACTTATCTATAAATTTGCATCCAGTATACAAAACATATCCCATGATATAGAAATATTAACTGATTATTAAAATGGTAGTTAATAATCCTTGCTACTTACCCAAGAATCCAGTTCTTCGTACATGAACTTTTCAGCTTCCTGTACGGTTTCAAGGTCGCCGCGAAGTGCAAGTACTTCTCTTTCTGCTTCATTTACAATATTAACGTTTACTTTGCGGTTTATTGGCTCAAGGTCAAACATTTCAACCATATCATATATTAAAGATGACGGTGTTCCGGGCGGTATGATTAAATCGTACAATTCCTTCTCTTCTTCGTGTTTTTCATCCATTATTTCTTTATTTTCCAAATCATCAAATGTAAACTTTTTAGACATAATTGTCACCACTGATTATTGTTTTTTTACTTAATTAGTCAGGTCCTTTTTTAAAGCTTTCCACGTATGGTTTTATATCCAGAACGGGAGTTTTATCCAAAGCATCCAGACCTTTTACATGCAATATATTATCAACCACTTTTTCAAGTTTTACTGTCGTGATGCCTATTCCATTTGGTCTTTTTGGTGTGCGTGACGCAAAAACTCCAGCCATTACCCCATCAATACGCCTTTTTTGAATCAGTTCATAGTTGTTGAATTTATCAAAATAAAATATGACTTCCAGCCTGTCAAAATCTGTAACCCGATATAATCCGTCTTTAAATTCATCGTAAATAATTATTTTTGATACAGATTGATACATATCTTTATTATATTTGAGTTCATGGAACGTATTTTCAACATATCCTACAGGTCTCATTTCTATCGTTTCATCCATCTGAAACCTCGCTCATATCAGTAATCCTTGTGGATATATTTGTATAATATTGAACCAGTTCCTGTCCCCATTTAACAGCACTATCATCATAACTTATAATTTTATTATGGTTAAACTTCCCGTTTTTATCCAGCAAATTTAGATAGATTAATTTATCAGTTACCAGTATAGATGCTACACCCATTTCATCATTATATAACAATGTATCAGTATTTTCCATATTTATAAAGGCATCACTCTGGTCCTGGAAGTCAACTTTTAATCGGGAAAATACCGCCTTTTGCAAAATCACTGTTATATCTGCACCCTTTTTTGCAAGGTCAAGGAATATTGACGGATAATTGGGATGAAAGATTGATGAGATGGCAGTAACAGAATTTGATTCTTTAAGACCATCAAGTAATTCTTGAGGGATTTCAAATAGGTTGTCAAGGTCGGGTTCTATAATATTATAATCTCCAAGTTCTCTGATTCTTGTCAACAGGTTTTTGGGAATCGGATCAAAATTACGGTTTTCCCAGTAATCTTCATATCCTTCAAAGATATCCAGAGTTTCAAGAAATGGTATTAATTTATCAACGATAGCCTCTCCAATTTCTGTTAAATGGTAGTATTCATTTTCTTTAACTATAAGGTAATTTTCTTCAAGAATTTTTATCTGGGGCATTACCGAGCTTGATGTGACATTGAGCTTGTTTCGTATGTCATCTCTGTTTTGTGGTTCTTTGCTAAGTAGAAGCATTAGGTTTTTTCTTTTATCCGAGAGAAATATTATATCAATTAATGACGTTTCCATGTATCTCACTTGTGTTTATATGATTTTAATATATCCAAACAATATTGCCAATAATAATTATCAAACAACTTCAATCAATAAATTCTTGCAGGAATGCTGTGCCCTTTTCTGATTGGAATAGAGGGATATTCCAGTCCTGTATGATTTTTTTTCGGGTTGTAATGGTTTTCTGGTTTAATAGTGGGTTAAATCCTTCAATTTCGTATTTTGTTTTATAAACCATTATACCCCGACGGTGCCATTGCGGAACTTTTGCAAGGTTTATACCCCTCTTAAACAACATCTCATGTATATCACTGGATTTTAAACCTTTCATATGTCTGGCGGCTTCATTTTCACTCCACCCTTCAGAAAGCAGTGTATAATACCCATATGAGTTTATGCAGTTTCTCCATGCTTCACTCTGACGCCAGACCATATATTCACCAATCTGTCTGTATGTAAGTGGTACAATCCTTGAATCAAAGGATAACGGTTCATCTGTATCCATTTGCATTGTAAGAGCACTACTTAAAAAACTTGGAATCACGGAATCAAGTTTTTCTACTCTACCATCAAAGGTGATATCATTAAAAAAAAGGTTTATTTCGTCTGAAAAACTGTATGCAAATACAGGACTAATACCACTCTTTTTAAAAAAAAGTTCTATAGCATCAGTCATCGCGGATGCAAATTTATTGTCATATGGTTTTTCAAGGTTCTGGCGAGATAGCGTTTTTTTAAAATTCCTTCCATCAACACGTATGATTAAAGGTGGTGCACAGCGTAAATCTGCATAGATTTCTCTCTCTTTCATAAACGCTATTACTCTTGATATGCTTCTTTTTCCAGTTTTTTGAACTTGTTAACAAGGTCACGTATTATTACAATGTCGCTTGAAGTTATAACCCATCTGTATGGAATGATAACACCTTTTGTGGGGACATCAAAAATTTCTCTGTTTATATCAGATACTGCAAGACCGGTAACTTTTCTGTTGTTAACATCCAGTACCATATCACTGATTTTTCCGACATATGTACCTGCATTGGTATAAACATTCAACCCGAACAACGATGATATTTCTGCACGCATATTATCTCCTTTTATTTTTATTTTTTAGGTATATTAATATTTGTATTTTTGGTTTAAAAAATTAGAGTTTTAACTTGGCAATTTCTTCCTTTACAGATGCACCTGATTGTGATAACTTTTGCTTTTGTTCGTCCGTTAGGTCAAGTTCTATAATATCTTCTACTCCACCTTTGCCCAGTTTAACCGGAACTCCCAAGTATATGTCATTAAGTCCGTATTCACTATTTAAATATGCGGCTGCAGGAAGTATCCGTTTTTTATCGTTTACTACTGAATCCACCATTTTAACAATTGATGCTGATGGAGCATAAAACGCACTACCTTCTTTGAGGTGTTCAACTATTTCAGCTCCTCCGTGAATGGTTCTTTCAACAAGCCGATTGATAGTATCCTCTGACATAATTTCTGTTATAGGTATTCCTGATACTGTCGAATACTGGGGCAAAGGTACCATCAGGTCACCGTGTCCGCCAAGAACCATTGCATTAACGTCCTGTATAGAACAACCAAGTTCCATTGCTATAAATGTTTCAAACCTGCTGGAATCAAGCACTCCACTCATTCCGAATACGCGGTTGTGTTCAAAACCGGTAACCTCAAGAGCAGCATAAGTCATTATGTCAAGCGGGTTTGTAACGGTTATAACAGTTGAATCAGGTGCATGTGTCTTTATATTTTCACATACATCTTTGGTGATATTTGCATTTTTATCAAGCAGATCATCTCTGCTCATTCCCGGTTTTCTCGGCATACCTGCAGTAACTACAACAACATCAGAACCTTCTATATCTTTGTAATCGTTTGTACCTGTTATATCGGTATCATATCCCATAACAGGTGCTGATTGCATGAGGTCAAGGGCTTTACCCTGTGGTAGTCCCTTGATAATGTCTGTCATCACAATGTCGCCTAATTCAAGTTCTGCAAGACGTTGGACAGCTGTAGCTCCAACATTTCCTGCGCCTATTACTGAAATTTTGGTCATGGTTTAGCCTTCTATGTAATTTTGATTAATATTTTAATTTGCTTGCTAATTGAATATACAAAATATTTAAATTTTTAATGTATATATTTAATTATTCTTACATTTTTTCGGTATATAGAGGTTAATGTTTTAATTGTATTTCGGTATAGGTTAATGAAATGGTAGTATTATATTTGAAAGCTGGATTGAATTGTGTCCAAAAACAGACAAAAGTGTCAGGTTTTCAGAATGTAGAAAGTCTGACTGCTCTCCTACAACTGAATTCGTGAGGCTATCGTGGTTCAATAGAATCCCATGACTTCAGAGCTTGTCCGACAATTAATGTCAAAGCTAATCTTTTCCACAAAAAGAACTACCAAATAACAAAAATCATCAATCCTAACTGTTTCTATTATATCAAGCGGTAGCATCCGTATCTGGTTTTTGGATGATTGGGTAAATGC
>NZ_JAHENT010000148.1 GCF_018609725.1 Methanohalobium sp.
CGACTACTTTTCTTAATATATTCAATGCTCCATTGACATCGGCATTGAGCAGTTTACCAGTAGAGGACTGGAACAATCCTCTTTTAACTCTATTACCCATGTATTTTTGGTGTTTTTCAATGAGTTCTAATGCAAGAGCATCGGTTTTACTGGTATATGCCTCATCAACTTCTATGCAATTGATACCGTAGTATTCGCATTTAGACCTAAGTTTTTGTTTGAGTTTACCAAAGGGTATAGTCTGAAAGGTCTGGTTGTTCTTTTTACCCATGTTGGAGTTCTGTTTTATGTCTTTCAGTTCTCCGATTATGATGTTACCGATTTTGTATTCTATACAGTGTTTAATGATATGATTAACACTCTGATTCATGAAATCATTGAGTTTGTTTTTCCTTTTCTCGAACAACCAGTTTAGTTTCTGACCTGATTTTATACCCTGTTTATCATATACAGATTGCAACCTACTTTTGACTTTGTTCCACCAGCGGTTATAAGACTTTAAACCCCTGCCTTCTATGATGAAAGCAGTCCCATCGGTATCCACACAGGTTGCAAAATTGTTTATCTCTAAATCAATAGATAGATGTTTATTGTAGTCTACGTCAACTTTTTCACCGTGATCTCTGTAAACATACTCTATCTCAAACCATTGTCCGTTATACTTCGGGATTATCCTTACTTCTTTTATATGTTTACCGATTATGTTTTCAGGTAACTTGAAATGTAAGTATTTCACACCATAATTCTTATAGAAATCCCTGCCCATAGACAACCTGATGTTGCCATCATCGATTTTGAACATATCCATTGGAAATATACATACAAACTTACTGTTTTTGGGTAGGTATTTAGGTATCTTTACAGGTCTGTTGTAGTTGCCTCTTTTTCTCTCACTCAGAACCCTGAAAAACGATTTCATATTCCTATCTACCACTTTCATGGTCTGCTGTGCAACCTGTGAAGGCAGCATCTTGTAATTCTCATTATCTTTTACCAGATGATAAGTGGATTCATTTTTCAGGTACTTTCTATTTTTCAAAATAGTATTGTCTTGTAGTGTACAACGTAAAATTGTACAGGTTTTTAGATAATTTAGTAATCCTTTTCAGACTTCATATTTCTGCTTATCCGCTTTGATATGGTTTTTTCTGGGTGAGATACATTTTACTATATTTTTTTTAATTAGATCATTTAAATGTTACGTTATGTGTTAGACGCTTACATCCCCGTGTTTCATTTCAAAGAAATGAAACTCGCATTAAATCTACGATTTGATGCGATGCTAAAGACATAAGGGTTTTCAACCTTCCGTTATTATAAAAAAGAAAATGGAGTTAAAACTCCATTTATTGTTCGCCATTTATCCAGTAATCAACTTTTTCTGGATTGTTTTCAATCCATTTAGAAGCTGCTTCTTCAGCAGGAGTACCACTCTGTATATCGGCCATTACAGATTCCACATCTTCCATAGACCATTCGATTCTGTTAAGGATTTCATAGGCTTCTGGTTTATCCTCACTCATACCCTGACGGGCGAGATTAACAATCTGGTCTTCACCGTAAACACTTTTTGGATCGTCCAGATATTTCAGATCCCAGCGTGCGAATGCCCAGTGTGGGTTCCAGAGTGTCACAACGATTGGTTCTTTATTATCATAAGCAGATTTAAGAGCTGATGCCATTCCTGCACTGCTACTTGACATCAGTTCATAGTCAAGATTGTATTCCTGAATAGCAGTATCTGTCTGCGACATAATGCCTGCCCCGGGGTCTATACCGGTAATTTTTCCATCAAGTTTTTCTTTGTTCTCATTGAGTTCTTCGATGGAATCAATGTCCATGTATGTTGGAACTACAAGACCAGTAGATGCTCCTTCAAGGTTTGGTCCTACCTTGTCAATCTGGTCTCCATATTCTTCCCAGTAATTTGCTTGGGTGTTAGGTAGCCAGCCACAGGCTGAGAAATCAACATTTCCACTGGCAATAGCTTGGTACATGGCTCCAGCAGCCACAGAGTTCATTTTCACATCATATCCAGCTTTTTCATATACCTGTTTAACTACATTTGTGGTAGCAATTGCATCATCCCACTGGACATATGCAATGGAAACTTGTTTTGTATTATCAGTGGTGTCTGTACCGCTATGGTTATCATCGGTATTATCCTGTGTACCTTCACTTTGGTCTGTAGCACAACCTGCACCAGCGATGGCAAGGATTAATACCATACCAATTACCAATAGTGGTTTTATTTTGCTATTTGTTTTCAACAAATAAATCCTCCTTATATATTTTGTTTGATTGGTAAATATTTTTTCTATGATATAACGGTATGAACCGCTGATTTTGGATAATAATTAGTAATAATAATTAGAACAAATAAAAAAAGAAGTTAGGGGTAATTATTCCCCTTCTCCAAGCCAGGCATTGACTTTTTCAGGATTCTCTTCGACCCATTTTTCGGCAGCTTCTTCGCCGCTCATACCTTGGTCTATATATGCCATGACCTGTTCGTTGTCTGAAACAGTCCAGTTGAAGTTTTCAAGGATAGTATATGCTTCAGGTTTGTCTTCATCAAGACCCTGTCTTGCTATGGAAACAATATTGTCTGAACCATAGACATCCTGTGGGTCATCTAGATATTTCAGGTCCCAACGTGCAAATGCCCAGTGAGGGTTCCAGAGTGTCACAATGATTGAATCTTCATTTTGTATTGCACTTCTAAGTGCTGATGTCATTGCAGGACCACTACTGGATTCCAGTTCATATCCATCAAGTTCATACTCTTCAAGTGCGTTTTCAGTCTGTGACATTATACCTGCACCTGGGTCGATACCGGTAATTGTTCCATCGAACTGTGATTCATTTCCTTTAAGATCTTCTATGGAATTGATGTCTACATACTCTGGTACTACAAGACCGGTTTTTACTTCTGGTGTGTTTACTCCGACCCTGTCGATTTGGTCACCATATTGTTCCCAGTAGTTTGCCTGTGTGTCAGGTAGCCATGCACATACTGAGAAATCTGCGTCACCGTTTGCGACACCTTGATACATTATTCCGGCTGCAGTATTTTGGAGGTCTACTTCATATCCTTCCTGTTCATATACTTCTTTTACTACATTGGTAGTCGCTTCAGCGCTTGCCCACTGTACATAGGCTATTGTTACACTTTTTTCTTCGCTAGGTGTCTGGTTGCCGTTTTCGGCACCGTCCTCATCACCGCCATCCTGTGATGCACATCCTGCACCAGCAATAGCTAATAGAATAACCAGACCAATCATTAATAATGATTTGGATTTTTTACCGTTTAGCATATTATACAACCTCTCTCAAGATTTGTTAATTAATTTAAAGATTTATATTTCTCTCATATATCCATTAGAAAATAGATATTTGTATATTTTCAACCTATGTTTATAAGGGCGAATCTTAAATACTTTTCCGTAACATAGAAAAAATATTTTACTCAGGAGTAAGTCCCTGAGTAAGTCTGTCAAGAATTATGGCAATTATGACAATACCAAGTCCAGCTTCGAACCCGAGCCCTATGTCAACTCTCTGGATGCCTATAAGAACCTGATATCCAAGTCCACGGGCTCCAATCATTGCTGCGATAACAACCATTGACAGTGACAGCATAATAACCTGATTAATACCTGTCATAATCGTCTGCAGTGCAACTGGTAATTGAACTTTAAACAGTTTCTGCATCGGAGTTGAACCAAAAGCATCTGCAACTTCTACAAGTTCAGTAGGTACCTGACGAATACCAAGGTCGGTAAGGCGGATGCCCGGTGGCATTGCAAATACAATAGTAGCAATTAGACCCGGTACGTTACCAAGACCAAAGAAAATGACCGCTGGAATCAGATAAACAAATGGCGGCATAGTCTGCATAAGGTCAAGTAGCGGCTTAATGGCAGATTTGAAGCCATCGTTTTTGGAACTTAATATACCAACAGGGATTCCTATAATCAGTGCAATAACTGCAGATGATATAACAAGGGCTATAGTCTGCATGCCAAGAGACCATAACTGAAGATTATCAAGCACAAAAAATCCTATACCTCCAATAGCTGCAATATGCCAGTTGCGTCCGGTCAGGAAATAAGCTGCAACAATAAACAATACAATAAACAGCCAGTGAGGAAGGAATAATAGAATATCAAGGAATAAATCCAGGAGGAAACTTAATATCGCACTGATTCCATCGAGTATGAATCCGAAAGTAGCATCAATCCAGTTTACTGCATTTTCTACATAATTACCTAATGGTACTTTTGGAAGTAATGGGCTCATTGTTCTTCTTCCTCCATTGCAATCGCTCCAAGGATACCGCCACGGACAAGAACACCATGAAGTTTGTTGTTATCATCTACTACAGCAACAGGATAGGAACTTTCCGCTATCATCGGTATGATGTCTTTTAGTTGTGTATCTTTTGTTGTTGTTGGATACTCTCTTATAATAACATCTTCAAGATTCTTCTTGTTTCGTCTGGCTTCAGCAGCATCTTCTACAGTAACAACACCTTCAAGACCTTTATGTTTGTTAACTACAAATATAGAAGAAATACCATGTTCTCTCATTAACTGCAGTGCAACACTTGGACCTGAATTTATTGATACAACAGGTTCAGGGGTCATCATTACTGATTCTGCTGTAAGAACCTTTGATTTATCTACACCTGCAATAAACTGGGATACATACTGGTTTGCAGGATTTGTAAGGATTTCTTCTGCTGTACCTACCTGAACAATCTGTCCGTCTTTCATGAGCGCGATTCTGTCACCAATTTTTAGCGCTTCATCAAGGTCATGGGTGACGAAAATAATTGTTTTGTGAACCTGTTCCTGGAGTGCAAGCAATTCATCCTGCATTTCACTGCGTATCAGTGGGTCAAGGGCACTGAACGCTTCATCCATGAGCAGGAAATGTGGGTCAGTAGCCAGAGCTCTGGCGAGTCCGACTCGTTGCTGCATACCACCACTAAGTTGTGTTATTCTACTTTCTTCATAACCTTTTAGGCCCACAGTTTCAATAGCTTCTCTGGATGCTTTATAACGTTCTTCCTTTTCCACTCCATATACTTCCAGACCATAGGCTACATTGTCAAGTACTGTCCTGTGGGGAAGTAAAGCAAAGTTTTGGAATACCATACTCAGTTTTTCTCTGCGTATTTTTCTGAGTTGTTCCATATCCATTTTTGCTATGTCTTCGCCTTCAATGTATACTTCACCATATGTTGGAGGTATAAGACGGTTTATACATCTTAATAATGTGGATTTTCCAGAACCTGAAAGCCCCATCAATACGAATATTTCACCTTTTTTGACTTTAAAATTAATGTCGTAAAGACCTACCGTTTGACCGGTTTTTTCATGTATTTCGTTCTTGGTGTATCCTTCATTTAATAGAGATACTGCTTGATTTGGATTTTCTCCAAATATCTTAGAAAGATTATTTACCTCTATTAATACTTCTTCTTCGTCTGTCAAGTTAAAAAACTCCATTAAAATTATATTGATATATTTTTAATATGTAACACGATATATAGTTGTGTTAGCATAGCAAATTTACTATAACTCCTTTTATTACTTCATTAACCAGACATTATTTAATAACTAAACTTGGTTTTGTTATATATGTCCTTTAGATATATAACTACCATCTATACTTTTATAACAACTTTGGTGGTGATAAACAGCTAATAAGTCGTTCAACCTTATCATGTATTAATCCCTATATAAGTTTTCCCAAATTTCTTTTACTCAATATATTTATAAGTAGACGACATTTATCAAAGTTACAAACCCTTTATCTGGACCGTTTTAATAAGCATTGTCGATATAAGAATTATAACCAATAATACTTCAAGTGTTTAACAATGAATGAGAATATGTCAAATATACCTGAAAATATTAAAAAAGAGGTACTTACAAGAGTAAAACCGACATCTGATGAACAAAAACATTTGTTTGATGTAGTTGATTACCTGATAAAAAAAATCAATTCTACTGTTTCTGAACTGGATTTGTCGGGAGTGTCAGCCCAATTAGTGGGGTCAGCAGCAAGAGGAACATGGTTATCCGGTACACATGACCTGGACATATTTATACTATTTCCGGAATCTACAGATGTTAAAAATCTTGAGTATTATGGTTTAAAAATTGCCAGAAAGGTGGCTGAAGAGGCTGAAAACTGGCAGGAACAGTATGCAGAACATCCTTATATAAGCCTAAAATATAGAGGCTATGATGTGGATATTGTACCATGTTTTCGTGTACAATCAGCATCAAACATCAGGTCTGCAGTTGATCGTACGCCATTTCATAGTACGTTTGTAAAAGAAAACATTAAGGGACTTGAAGATGAGGTTCTTGTTCTAAAACAGTTCATGCATGGTATCGGTGTATATGGGTCTGAACTTAAAACAAGAGGTTTTTCAGGATACTTTGCGGAATTACTGATTATACACTTTGGTTCATTTGACAATCTGTTAAAATCAGCATGTAACTGGTGTTCCGGTATGGTCATTGATATGATGAATCATGGACAGTCAGAACATGAGGAACCATTTGTTATGATTGACCCAACCGATCCTGGAAGAAATGTAGCGGCAGCTTTATCAATTGATAAACTGGCAGAATTTGTGGATAAATCCCGCAGTTTTTTTGAATCACCATCATTGGATTTCTTTTTCTCGGAACCAATTACCCCTCTAAATGACAGTGAAATAAATAATCGGTTATATTTGAGAAACAGTTCAATGGTTGCAATAGTGTTTGAAACACCCGATGTTGTAGAAGATGTATTTTACCCCCAATTATATAAGTTAGAAAGTTCAGTTCCGACCTTGCTTGAAAACTATGAATTTACAGTGTTCAACACTGGTACATGGGCAGGTGATTACTCAGTAATATTGCTGGAGCTTCTAACTTCAACACTTCCCAACGTCAAAAAGCATCAGGGCCCGCCAGTATGGATACGCAAACATGCGGACAATTTTAAATCCAAATACAGAAATTCGGATTATATATTCTCCATGTATATTGAAAATGGAGCATATGTAGTTGAGAAAATTAGAAAATATACAGATGTTAAAACATTGATCGAATCAAACCTGTTAACATGCTCGCTCGGGAAACATATTAAAAAAACTGTGAAAAAAAAATTTTTTATACTGGAAAATGATGAAATCTGTAGGATTAAAGACCCAGAATTTCGCAAATATCTTAGAAGATGGTTGTAATCATTCAGGTTTTTTAACCAATTCAAGTTGTTTCAAATATGTTCCAGCACAGAAAGTATCCCCCAATCCTACAGTGGATATTGGGTTTTTTGAAATAAGTGTCGGAATTATACCCACACTTAAACCTGAATGACTTCCGTAAGTTCCACTATTGTACGATTTTCCGTTTATAAATCCCTTGATTTTTTCTACTTCTTTTAATCCAAAATAGCTTTCTTCCAGTTTTGATGCTGTTTTTTCAACATAGTTTCTATTATTAAGCATCCCTGTGTCTGCAAATACGGCTGCACATTTCACTCCGAATTTCATAGATTCGAGTTCACACACAGCATCAAAAACTTCTGGTTTGCAGACACAAAGCGTAAATTCCCTAGTGTGAATTATAAACTTTTCCAACCCGGATATTAAAACACATTGTAAGGATGCTTTAAGTATGGATATAGCATTCATTTGTAAAATATCATTTACAGGGATGCTGTGTATCCTGTGCAGCATTGCAAGTTCATCCTCATTCATTCCCATTCCATCTACGTGATCTGCAAGGCTGGAGAATACATATTGGGCAATTTCAACATTGGAAAAATGTCCAAGTTCTACATGAAGCAAAAGTTGTTTATTTAACTGTTTCCAGATTTTTATCTGATCAAGGGATTTCTGGAATTTGTCAACATAGCTGGAACCATCTGGATAATATTCCTGAAGCATATGGTAACCTGATATTAACGCACCATCCATTTCATGTATGTGTTCATCGGCATAGTGTTTAAAATCGGGGTTAATTGTAAGTTCTATGTTCAAACAGTCATATGTAGCTATGAAACGATTTTCTCTTGGTGCCGCTATGGTACTACCGTTTAAGGTAACTTTTTCACCTTTTTTAAAGTCGAATACAAAATGTATTAGTTCTTTGTCTTCATTAATATCATTCTGATTATTGTAACCCGGAATAATGATAGATTCGTTGTCTGTAAATGCATCAAGCTGGGTTTTTGATGGTTTTGCAACATTTGGTACTACTTTACCAGCACCCATTAGCGACAACACATTTGACATTATGCCACAGTTCCCACCCATACGGATAATGGAATTGTCAAAAAAATGGTTTTTTAAAAACTCAAAAACTGAATCATCATGAACAAGCCATTCTGCACCTGAACCATTACGTATACAGATAATCAGACCGGCAATAAAATCATCAATAGAATCAATACGGTTGGGTGGATTTTCTATTTTTTTTATGATGTTATCTTGGTTTTGATGTTCAAGCAGTCGGTAAATCTCATCCCCTGTAATCCTGTAAACTGAATCGATGTTTGCGTTGTACCCACAGAGTATATTCATCGAAAAGCTCCTGTTTTTTAGACTTTTATTTCATCTTAGCCAGTACGGCTGCAAAGGCTGCTGCAGATATTATATCACCTATTCCAACCGTAGCGACTGGGTTCTCCACCACTTTAGTAGGTATGATTATAACATCATGGTATGGGGTGCGAATATATCCCTTTTCACACTCCTTTGTGATGCATATGCCTTCTTTTTCAAGGTATTTTGCCAATTCTTGGAGGTGGTTATATCCCTTCTCTGATACAGGAGTTTCAAGACCTGTTTTGATATCATCAACTGATTTGATATTTCCTATTTTAGCTTTGGCGGCAGAAGCTGTTGATGCGAACAGAAGGGCATTCCTATGGTCTTGTATATCAACTGGATGCGTATTTTTAACGACACAGATGAAATATCCAAGTGAATGTACATGTACTCTTTCAAGTTCAAGTTCATATAATAAACGGACTGCTCCTTCATAAAGTGCAGAAATCCCTTTCTCGGTTTTGTTGATAACTGCATAAGCAAGCTCTTCATAATCAAGGACGTTAAGAGCGTTTGCAACTTCTATAGTATCAAGACCCAGTGAATGCACATGCTGGCTAACAATATCTTTTAATACCCTTTCACGGATAAACTTATCCTGTATCGATGTAAATTCTACATGAATGCGAATATCTGGATTTCCATCCTTTAATCTCTTTATGGTATCAACTGATTTTTCAACATACTCATGGTAGGTAGAACCATCCTCATAATTTTCCTTTATCATCTGGTAGCCTGAAAGTATAGCACCATCGACATTTTTTCCAAGTTCTGGTAGTTGCTCATAAAGCTCTTTACTCATATCTATGCGAAGCCATGTAGGTCTTGAGGAAAGTATAAGACGGTTATCTCTTGGAACTACAAACTCTTCTTCACCACATTGTACTTCAAGTCCTTTTGAAAATTCCATTATCCAGTTAACTTTTGGCTCATATTCTGGGTCATAAGCGTTTATTGGGTGTTTGAAAGTCAGTTTACTGTACTCTACAATCGGATACAGAAGATTTTTAGAATTTGTGAAGTATTCAGCCTGTTCCTTGGAAAGCCAGGGAACATATGTGACTACATTTTTTATATTAATATTTGCCAGGAAATTAGATATAATACCTGCCTGTCCGCCCATATAAGCATTATCAAAATCAATATGGTTTGTTAGCCATTCATGAACATCGGTAGAGTATGTTGGAACTTCTGCGGCTTTACCATCGCGCATGGCAATTACCAATCTTGCCATAAGATCATCAGGGTATTTAATCACTCTCGGAAATGACATCGACCTGTGTTTAACGTTTTCCAGATTCACATGTTTTAAAAGTTTGTCAAAATCGTCTTTTTCAATGTGTTTTATTGCATCAATATTGCTGTTATATGCAACAAAAATACCTCTAATGTTTTCCAATGATTTGCTGATGTCTGAGTAGGCTTCAGAATGAATTTTTTCCCAGTGTTCAAGTTCCATTATTAGATGTTCACCTTCATGTTGTATATTCCGCATTAATTTTTATATAGTCATATGTCAGGTCACAACCCCACGCTGTAGCGCTTTTATTGTCCATTCCAAGATTTATCAGTATTTTGATATCTTTTTTTTCCATTATGTTTTTTAATGCGTTCTGTGAATTTCTATCATTTGTGGTTATCCGACCGTTTTTAACAAGTCCTACTGTGTTCTTACCGTCGGAAAAAGCAAGAGATATTTCATCCTGTTTTATATTCGCACCAGAATAACCGATTGCTGCAATTATACGCCCCCAATTTGGGTCATGTCCAAATATTGCAGTTTTTACAAGGGGTGAACGTACAATGGATTTTGCAACAAGGCAGGCGTCGTAATATGTAAAAGCACCATCTACATTAGCTTCAATTAATTTGGTAGCACCTTCACCATCTCTTGCAATCATTTTTGCAAGGTTTTTAAGAACAAAATCGAGACCTTCTTGGAATTCGTTTATATCAGTTTCAACTCCAGATTCACCGGTTGCTGTTAGTAGCACCATGTCGTTGGTACTGGTGTCCCCATCCACCACTATCATGTTAAAGCTTTTATCGACACCTGCTTTTAAACATTTATTTAATGATTTTGAATCAAGTACTGCATCAGTATATATAAAGGCAAGCATTGTACCCATGTTCGGTTCTATCATTCCAGAACCTTTTGCAATTCCACCAATACGGATGCCATTGTTAAGTTCAATTGCAGACTCTTTGGCAAATGTATCGGTGGTCATTATTGAACAGGCAGCAGAGTGGCTGCCATCAGAACTGTTGGATAGGGAATTTAAAACCTCATCGATATTTTCATCTAACCAGTTAGTATCGAGTTTCTTCCCGATAACACCAGTGGATGCAACACCTATCTGCTTATCTGGAATATTTAATTTATCAGCAAGCAGTTTTGCCATGTATACTGAATCATCAATCCCTTCTTCTCCTGTAAATGCATTAGCATTGCCGCTATTCATGATTACAGCAGAAAGATGACCTATTTCAGCGATTTTTTCCCTGGTAACTGTTAACGGAGCGGCTATCACTTTATTACGGGTAAAAACTCCTGCGGAATTTCCACTGGCAGTGATAACACCAAGTCCATTTTTACCGGGTTTGATACCACCAGCATGCACGCCTTTAACCGCACATATTCCACCGTCAATGGGTTTCATTTTTATAAACTCCTTCAGGATCTTGAAAGACCCTCGATTATGTCCCCTCTGGTAACGATACCGATAAGTTTTCCATCTTCAATTACTGGTAACCGGTTAATTTTATGTTTTGTCATTAATTCGGATGCATACTCTATCGTATCTTCAGGAGTAATGGTTAATACATCGGTTTTCATTACCTGTTGAACTTTTTTATCTCCAAAATCACTGAGCATGTGTTTTGTTTCTTCCCAGCTTACGAATTCTCTTATAGGAATTTCAATCACTTCAAACGGGCTGGGGAGCCATAAACCTCTATGGTCAGGGATTTCAAGGAACCTCAAAAGGTCTTCTTCGGATATAACACCTACAATGTTATTTTCATCATCTACTACAGGAGCACCGCTTATACCATTTTTCTTGAGTATCTGTGCAGTACTCCTTATACTGTCACCGGATTTGCAGTAAATCACATCAGAGTTCATTACATCTTTTACTTTCATACATTCACCAGTTTCTATATTGTCAGATTCTTATTAAAAAGATTATATTCAAGGTGTAATACCTGAAAACCAGATGCCTTCAGTTTCACCAAATCCACACATAAGATTCATATTCTGAATTGCCTGTCCTGCTGCACCTTTGACCAGATTATCTATTGCTGATACAACGACAACCCTGTTATTGTTTACATCGATTTCAAACCCGATGTCACAGAAGTTAGACCCTCTTACTGTGCTTAGGGAGGGGATGCCGTCAATTATACGTACAAATGGATTATCCTTATAATATTCTGCATATATGGACATCACTTCTTCGGTTGAAACCTGTCTGTTGGTGAATATATGAGCGGTTGTGAGTATGCCCCTTATCGATGGTATTACATGCGGTGTAAAGTTAATATTTATCAGGGATTCATCCATCATGCTTAGTTCTTGGAACATTTCTGCATAATGCCTATGAGATGTTAATTTATAGGGCTGGACGTTTTCAGCCATATTTGGATAATGTGATGTCTGGGTTGGGTTAACACCTGCACCTGTGATGCCAGACTTCGAATCAAAAATTATAGAATCTATTAAACCGAAGTTAGCAAGCGGAGAGGCTGAAAGTATAGCCCCTGTAGGATAACAACCCGGATTTGCAACCAGATTTTTTTCTGAGACTTCCGGATGGATTTCTGGAAGTCCATATACAACTTTCCTTTTATCAGAATGCTCTATACCATACAAATTTTCAAAGGTCTGGCTGTTAATCCTGTAATCGGCGCTTAAATCAATCACTTTTGTATATTCATCCAGTAAATCTGGAACAATGTTCATGGATGTTCCGTGTGGTACGGCAAGGAATATAACGTCACACCTGTTTTTGAGGTCTCTGGGGCTTATATCTTCAAATTCAAGATTTATAAAACCTTTCAGATGTTTATGTACATCGCTTACTTTTTGACCGGCAAATTTTCTTGAAGTACAGATTTCGATATTAGTGTATTTATGGTTGGCTAACAACCGTATCAATTCTCCGCCAGTATAACCAGAACTGCCAATAATTCCGACATCTATCATTGAGTTTATATCTCCTCTTTATAATCTATCATTTGTTACTGGAAATTTTTATTTGGATTTGCAATATATAAATTATTAAACGTTAATTATACTTATGGTTATGAATTAAACTATCAGTATTAATTTTTCTGGTCATTTTTAAAAGTAGATATGTTCTATCTGTTGCAATATACACAGATGGATTTTGTCAAAAAGATTATTTATATTTCAACCAAGTTTATCAAGGACTTCACTTATATCGGGAATTTCGCTCATAGGGTAAACCTTTACAAAACTTACTTTCTGGTTTTCATCAATTAGTATGTTGGCTCTTTCTGATATACCGTAATCTTCATTAAATATTCCATAGGCTTTTGCAACTTCACCGTGTGGCCAGAAATCCGAAAGTAGCCTTGTGTATTCGATACCCAATTCGATACCCCAGGCGTTTTTAGAGGGAACAGGATCTACACTTATACCCAGTGGAATGGTGTTTAAATCTTTAAACTGTTTGTAGTTATTTTCCAGTAATTGCATATGTTTGGCACATACACTTGTCCATGCAAGAGGATGGAATGATAACAGTATTTTCTGGTTTTTAAAATCAGAAAGAGTATATTTTTCATTATTCTGGTCTTTTAAAGTAAGATTAGCAGCATATTCACCTTCTTTAATAGTCTCTGGCATTAATTAACCCCTAACTATTATTTTAGGCTTATATTATATCAATATTAGGTTAGAGGTACTCAACAACATTTGCAAATGCAAAATTGGGTTTTACATCCTTTATTTTTATTTTAACCTTGTCACCAATGTCAACGTCTTTAACAAATATTACAAAACCGTTGATTGTAACGGCTCCATCCCCATCAGAACCAAAACTGGTAATTTCCACATCATATTCTTCATTCTTTTTGACAGGTGTCTTTAGGAAATCCTTACCTATTACATAGATTTCAGCGCTCTGGGACCTTGAGGCTTTGGGTTCATGAGCCTTGACATATGCAAAATTGTTTTTTACTTTTTCAAGAAAGTCGTTGAACATATCTCCCTGAAAGACTTTTACAACAAAATTACCACCGGGTTTTAGAACCTGTTTTGCAAATTCAAGTGCTGATTCGACAAGGTCTATTGAACGGGCATGGTCAAGGTTCCAGTTTCCGGAAAGGTTTGGTGCGGCATCAGATATTACAACATCTACACCTTCGTCTCCAATAGTTTTTAAAATTTTCCGGACTGTTCTATCAGAAGTCATATCACCTTTAACAGTTTCTACTCCTTCTATTGATTTAATTCTTTGTAAATCGACACCTACAACTTTATCATTTGTAATTTCTCTTGCAACCTGGAGCCATCCACCTGGTGCTGCACCAAGGTCTACAATGGTATCATTTTTTTCTATCACATTGAACCTATTATTAATCTGTAAAAGCTTGTATGCTGCTCTTGACCTGTATCCTTCATCTTTTGCAAGCCGGTAGAATGAGTCCTTTTTTTTAACCATGATAATCTCAACGGGGTTTTTCAAAACATTTGATACTTAATTTAGGTAATACTATAATTTATAAGGCTTTGGTTATATTTCAATGAGGCAATATACGCACAAGAGTGGAGTATAGGAATCTAAAAAGTAGATTGCGTATATTGCCAGAACTTATCCTACTAAAATTATTTTATAAATAATTTTCCTAACTGGAATACTTATTTTGGTGCGACAGCAACAAGTGACATCCCAAGTTTATCTTCCAAATCTTTAACCTTTTTTAAATCGTCTTTATTGAGATCGGCTACTTTTATATTGTCAGAAAATGCAAGTAAAGTCACTCCCAATTTATTTTCCAGGTCGTTGATAGCTTTAATACTCTCATCATCAAGTTTTGAAAAACTCCATACCATAAAACTCACCTATTATAATTTAGGATTATCAGGTATTTAATATTTGCGAAGAACAAAACGAATAGATGCTTTTTAAATTATATCTGGTATCTTCGACAGCTCAATGCATTTTTTAGAATATTGTTGAGATTGTATTTTTCAATTTTGCTGTCCATTGGCTTTTCAATTACAGGTGATTTTGTGTTTATATTTTTTAGGACATGCCGTGTTAATTCTCTGTCCCCACCAGTGATTATGTAGTCTACATCGTTTTCTATGCCATCCATCATTCTTTCAAATTCTGACTCAACTTTTTCTATATGATGGGTTATGTCTTCATTACGTAATTCTTCAAATCGTTTTTGACTAAAACCTCCCTTTTTATGTTTTGCTTTGACACTGCTTTTTACGACACTGTAATTTTCAAATTCATCTGGATTTGCGATACCTACAAATGATTCTCCTGCATGGATTTGAAGTACGCAAATTTTGAAGTTTTGTTCCAGTATTGCGTTTAATTGTCCAGTCTGGAATTCATTCTTTATTTCCCATCCGGATTCTGTAACCGGTAGAGGTGGTACTATAGTTTCACGTATTAGATGATCTGTGTCATAAAATAATATACATCCTGTGGATGATTCAATTTTTGAAAGTAAATTCTTTGTATTATCATCAATGGAATCCAGTAATTTGTTTGGGTTTTTAAGGTTAGATAAGGTGTCATCTGGTTTTAGATAAGCTGTTATCAGTGTATCAGCGTTTGATTTGAACGATTGTATTTTTGAAATCAAATCATGGAATTTTGATGGATGGAGAACTTCAATATTTCTGAATTTGATGTCCTGTAAATCATCTCTTTCTTCTTTTAGTGATTTTATCTCGTTTTGTAAAGTTTCAATTTTAACATTGGCTGCGTTAAGTTTTTCTTCTGCTTCCTGTTTTTCTGAAATGGCACGTTTTGCATTTTTTTCTTTTTTCTCAAGTCTTCTTTGAAGTTTTTGTGATTCTATCTCCAGTTCCATTATATATGATTGCAGCTCATCAATCCTTTTTTCAAGTTTTTGTTTGCCCGATAATTTTCCAAATAAGGAGTTTAGATAGATGGTTTTTTTCTGATTGTCCATATATAGTATAGTTCTTTTTCTTTCTTAAATAAAAATTATGGCTACTATATTTAGGTAAAAATATTAATAAATCAGTTCAGGTTTATAAATGTAATAAAAACCCCGATGTCTTCAGAATCGGAGTATGCATAAAAAAATATTAGAAATTTTTTAAATAGTTTGCTAAACGATTATATAATGCATGTACCTGACCCAGAAGAACCATCTCCGTGCTGATAAGCAGACTTATGAAACCTTGAAGAGGTTAACCAAACTGTCCAAGAAACTGTACAATTATACATTGTACACAATCAGACAGTATTTTTTTTAATAATGGAAATTATCTAAATCGAGAATCAGCTTATCATACGGTCAAAGAGAACGACAACTACAAGTTTCTGCCTTCACAGGCTGCTCAAAATACTGTAGAAACTGTGGACAGGAACATGAAATCATTCTTCAAACTTCTGGATAAGAAAAGAAAAGGAGATTACGATAAACCAGTTTCTCTACCAAAATATCTGGATAAAGACGGTAACTTCATCTGTACTTTCAAGAAAGATCTGTTGAAGGTTATCGATGATAATATCAGGTTATCATTAGTTTTAGATTTTAACAGGAATTATGGGACCAGATACTTGTATTTCAAGATACCTGACAATATCATTGGCAAATACATCAAAGAAGTCAGGATAATACCGAAATACAATGGTATGTGGTTCGAAATTGAATACGTGTATCATGAAGATGGAGAGATTGCTGGACTGGATTATAACAGCCATCTCTCGATAGACCTTGGTGTAGACAACTTTGCCACCTGTGTAACGACCAGTGGGACTGCTTTCATACTGGATGACAAGGGTATCAAATCATACAACCGCTGGTGTAACAAGGAGAAAAGCAGGCTGCAGTCAGTCTACGATAAACAGGGTCTGGATGATGGATACAAGATGAACCAGTTCTCAAGGAAAAGATTCTGGAAAATCAATGATTTCATGAACCAGTGTGTAAACTATATCGTCAATAACCCACCTCTAAAGGAGGTGGGCTTGTCCCTGCGGCAAGCCCTGATTGACCAGACTGAGTTCCTTAAAGGAACTACGTTATCCCGGCCATGATACCCTCGGATGCTTCCCTAGTCCGTTGCTCTATCGTACAGCATTAAACAGTCCTGAGAGGTAGGGACAGTGTGCTGTGCTCGACAAACAGGGATAACATTGTCGAAGGGAGACGGCTGACAAGCCGCGTAACCTGCATCAAGCAGAGAAAGGAGTAATATCCATGGTATTCGTACTCAACAAAAATAAGAAACCATTAACACTGTGCCATCCGGCTAAAGCAAGAATACTGCTGAAAGCCGGGAAGGCTACTATCCATAAGAAATATCCGTTTACAATCAGACTTAAAGAACTGAAATCTGAAAATATAAAAGATGATTTCAGATTGAAGATAGATTATGGCTCAAGATACACAGGATTAGCTATACTAAAGAACAATAAAGACGTAATCTGGTTGGCTCAGATCCATCACAGAACTGATATTAAAAAGAAAATGGATGATAGGAGGAATTTCAGACGCAGAAGAAGATCACAGAACCTGAGATACAGAAAACC
>NZ_JAHENT010000149.1 GCF_018609725.1 Methanohalobium sp.
GATAGTGCAACTGGTTTTAGAATGCAGACCTGATTAGAGTTTAAGAGGTGGTATTAGTGGGTTATGGATACAGTCCTGTAAAACTGGCTGACGGTATATATTCGGTGGGTGTTGTAGATTGGAATCTTCGTGATTTTCACGGGTATGAAACACCTAAGGGTGGAACCTACAATTCCTATCTTATAGTTGATGACAAAATAGCATTGATTGATACGGTAAAATCTCAATTTACTGAAGACCTCATTAATTCAATCAGACAGATTGTAGACCCGTCAGAAATCGACTATGTTGTAGCAAATCATGTGGAAATGGACCATTCCAGTTCATTGTCAAGGATTATGGAACTTGCTCCAGATTCAAAAATCTATACCAGTAAACGCGGTAAAACCGGTCTCTGCTCATATTATGAAGAAGAAGGATGTGAAAACTGGGATTTTGAAGTTGTTGGAACGGGTGATGAATTAAGTCTTGGGAACAGAACCCTGATGTTTATCGAGGCAGTGATGCTTCACTGGCCGGACAGCATGCACACTTATCTGAAAGAGGATAAAATACTTTTTTCAAACGATGCCTTTGGACAGCATATTGCAACATCCCAGAGGTTTGATTATGAGGTGGGTGATGTAATCGATGATGCTGCAGAATATTACGCTAACATTCTGATGCCGTTTGGTTCACAGATGCTCAAATACTTTGACAGGGCAAAAGAAATGGGTCTTGAATTTAACATGATAGCTCCTTCCCATGGGGTAATCTGGAAAGAATATATTAACGATATATTAAACGCCTATAAGAGTTGGGCATCGGGTGATACTGTCCCTAAAGTACCGGTGATTTATGATACTATGTGGGGTAGTACCGAAATAATGGCAAAGGAAGTCCTTGAAGGTATTAGAAGTGCAGGTGTGGAAACCGAACTTCTACATCTTCGCAAAAACAATCTCAGTACGATAATAAAAGAAATACTGGATGCACCTGTTATAGCACTTGGTTCAACCACTATAAACAATGGTATGTTCCATTCTGTTGCAGGATTTCTGGCTCATCTAAAAGGTCTAAGACCCAAAGGCAAAAAGGCAGTGGTCTTTGGATCCTACGGATGGGGAGGTGGAGGCGTCCAGAGAGCAGAAGATGAACTTGATAAAGGAGGAATTGAACTACTGGAAAAAGGGCTTAAAGTCAAATTCCGACCAGATAGCGAAGACTTAAAATTCTGCAGAGAAATGGGAACTCGGCTTGCTGAAGCAGCTAAAGAACAATAATTTTTAATTTTTACTGAAATATTAAAACGGCGGTGTTATTGTTAACTGCGTTAATTGCATAGATGAACACAAATCTCAAAAGATAGCTGTTGTAAGATGCGAAACAGTCTCAGAAGTTTGTCCCGGTGTAGGTTGTTTTAAAGCATTTAACAATAGGGATGTATATTTCAGAGACTATAACAGCGGTGCAGAGATAATGGCATTTTTTACATGCGGTGGATGTTCGGGGCGCCGTGTATATCGTTTGGTAAAATCCCTCAAAAAACAAGGTGTTGATATTGTTCATCTTAGTTCATGCATGATGAATATGGATAATTATCCTGAATGCCCTCATATTGAATCTATGAAAAAGACAATCAAGGATAACGGTATTGAAATAGTAGAAGGAACCCATCACTAATAAGGATAGATAATATGGTCAAAAGGAACATTGTAAAAATCGATGAAGAGAAATGTAACGGCTGTGGCAAATGTGTAACCCCCTGTGCAGAAGGAGCAATCCAGTTGGTTAACGGGAAGGCCAAAGTCGTTTCTGAAGAACTGTGCGATGGTATGGGTTTTTGTGTAGGTGTTTGCCCTACTGGAGCTTTGACCATCGAACAGAGGGAAACAGTAGAATTCAATCAGGAAAAAGCAGGTTCACAGGAAAAAAATACAGACAGTACAATCAGTTGTTTTATATGTGGACAGGGTGAAACCACAGGTTACCTAATGCCTCTACGCCATGATATGGAAAGTTTCTGGGTATGTACACGCTGTTTACCAAAACTAATTCATGGTTAACTTTTTTTGTTAAAGCCTCAAAACATATAATATTTGAAACAGATAGTATATTTTGGAGTCGGGATTTATGTCTGATAGTGGTACATTTCCCAGTACAAAAGTATATGAAATCATGGTGAAATCACTTGTGACCGTTAATGAAAACGACACCATAAATGATATACTGGAACTGTTTAAAAATTATAATTTTCATACCTACCCTGTTATAAACGACAAACATGAACTTGTAGGTGAGGTCAATCAGGACATAATCTTAGAAATTCTTTTGCTTGACAGGATAAAGAGTTCCAAAAACATTCACAGAATAGCCATTAAATCGATGAGTGAAAATATAAAAGGCATTATGGAACATCATCCGTTAACTCTGTCACCAGATACCAATCTGCACCATGCAGCAGATTTAATGGTTAAGCACAAAGTAAATCATGTATATATAGTAGAAGACAGTAAACTGATTGGAATACTGTCTAAAAGGGATATTATAAACCATGTTTATAGAATAAGGGGTCTTTCTTAATAATGGAAAACATCCTGATAATATTTGTAATTCTCATTCTTGCAAAAGTACTGGGTGAATTTTTTGAAAGAATAGGATTTTCCAGTATCTTGGGTGAGATATTTGCAGGAATCATTTTAAGTCTTTTTTTACTCTCACAAGACCCTGAAACCTTTTCTTTTCTTGCAGAACTTGGTGCTATTTTTTTGCTGTTTACAGCCGGATACAAAGAAGTACATTTACAAGAACTCAGGTCAGCATCCAAAAAAGCAATTATACCCACAATAACCCAGATTTTATTGGCGTTTTCATCTGGATTTATACTTGGTTTAATCTTTAATTTCCAAATTCTTGAAAGTCTTTTTATGGCTGTAGCCTTCAGTGCTACCAGTATAGGGGTTCTTGTAAAGATACTTATCGATTACAATTATCTCTCAAGTAAACCCGGTTCATTGATGCTAACTTCAGCAATATTTGATGATATTGCAGGAATTTTTATGTTATCAATAGTGGTCACAGTTGCTGAATTACAGCATTTGCCTTCTTTTTCACAGATTTTAACTATTTTTGCCAAACTGGCGTTTTTTATGCTGTCTATGGCTGTTCTTGGTTTGAAAATATATCCAAAATTATTTGATTACATCCATAAGATGCATATCAAGGAATCTATTTTTTCGTTTGTAATTATCATTGCATTGTTTTCAGCCTATTTTGCAGAAGCCTTTGAATTGCATGCGGTAATCGGTGCATTTGTCGGTGGAATAATTCTTTCAAGGATACCAATAGCTAAAATAGAGGATGTTCAGAGCAAGGTGAGTGGTTTAAGTTACGGTATGTTCACCCCGCTTTTTTTTGCTTACATAGGGTTTACTGTAGACCTTTCGGTTTTAGAAACTACCAGTTTGTTTACAGTCCTTGTTGTAGTAATGGCACTGTTTGGTAAACTGGTAGGGGGTTTTATCGGTTCAAAAATAGTGGGATTGGATTCTTCTGATAGCTTGATTTTTGGTATAGGGGTGATGCCCAGAGCGGGTATAGAACTTGTTGTAATAACAGTTGGTAGAAACAGAGGTATTATCGGAGACGAAATATATTCTGCAATTGTTTTGATGGTGATTGTGTCTATCATTGTGTCGCCGATGTTGCTAAAATTTGCAATCAATGCAAAGGAAAAATCATCGTTTACTTCATCTTCAAATCCGTGATTATTATAAAAAGGGTGACAACATATAATGTTTATAGTGTGGGTTGCTTATGTCAAAAATGAACAAGATAAAAGGTAAATTTTTTACCGGTTCGAATAATTCCAAAACCGGTGAAGATAAACCATCAATGTCTAACAGATGCCAGAGAATTGGTATAAACGACATTATTAAAAAAGATATAGTAACCTTGTCAGAAGGTGATTTGATAGAGGATATAATCAATGTATTTACCAAACATCGTTTCCATACCTACCCGGTTATTAATGATAAAGGTAATCTGACAGGGGTAATCACCCAGAATCTGATTCTTAAAATCATACTGCTTGATATAATGCCCCAGACAGATCATACAGACTTGGCAGTAAAATCCCTGAGTAATGATGCAAAAGGTATTATGGACCCTCATCCCGTAACGGTGAATCTTGATAGTAATCTATGTGATGTTGCAAAACTGATGGTAAAACACAATGTTAACCAGGTTTTTGCAGTGGACAATGGAAGGTTAGTAGGTATTGTTTCCAAACTGGATGTAATAAATGAAATCTCAAAAATAAGAGGTTAAATTAGATGGATGTTATACTCCAGATTTTTCTTGTTGTTTTATTGGCAAAGATATTTGGAGAATTAAGCATCAGATTGGGTCTGCCAAGTATATTTGGCGGAATCCTTGCAGGCATTGTACTTGGTCCATTTTTTGCCGAACCAAACGGAGAAATTTTTTCATTTCTTGCAGAACTGGGTGCTATATTCCTTTTTTTTACGGCAGCATATAATGAGGTAAGCATAAGATATATCCAGACCTTGTCAAAATATACGCTTATACCTACATTCACCCATATATTGGTCGCTTTTGTTTGCGGATATACACTGGGTTATATATTCGACCTCGGATTTCTGGAAAACATCTTCATAGGCATAGCCTTCAGTTCCACCAGTATAGGTTCAGTAGTAAATATGCTAATTGGCTGTAATTACCTGTCCAAAAACCCCGGACCTCTTGTGTTGTCCTCGGCCATACTGAATAATTTTGTAGGGGTAATCATGTTGGGTATAATCGTAAGTGTAGCAACTTATCAGCGATTGCCCGGGGGCAGGGAGATTTTAACAATAATCTCGGGAGTTGTTGGATTTTTGGTTATAATGATAGTTCTGGGTTATAAAGTATATCCAGTACTTTTTAAGTACATTCATAGGATGCAGATAAAAGAATCAATATTTGCATTTGTTATTATTATAGCATTGGTATCTGCATATCTTGCAGAAATACTGGGACTGCATTCTGTGATAGGAGCTTTTATAGGCGGTATATTCCTTTCGGAAATACCACTTGCAAGAATTGAAGATATACAGAGTAAGGTAAGCGGGATTTCATATGGGGTATTTATACCCATGTTCTATGCTTTTATCGGTATGTCGATTGATTTCAGTATATTACAGACCAATGGATTGTTTACAATTGCTGTTATTGTACTGGCACTGTTGGGCAAATTGTTAGGTGGTTATATAGGTTCAAAGATATTAAAGGTCAATTCCTATGACAGTCTGATATTTGGAATTGGTTCAATGCCCAAAGCAGATGTTGAGCTTGTGGTCATATCTATTGGTTTGAGTATGGGTGTGATAGATGATGTCTCTTATTCCGCCATTGTTTTAATGGTTGCTACATCGGTTGTAGTATCACCTCTGCTGTTAAAATACACAATACAAGCCAAAGAAGGAGCAAATATCGGATGTAGGGGTATATAACTATAAAACTACTGGCGATTGACTTTTAAATTTTGCTGTTTTTTATAAACTTGGCTAAACAATGGAAAAAAAGCATATTGAAAGATTTCTTGAATTTCTTATTGTAGGAATCGGGATGGGTGTGGTAGAAGACCTTTTGGCTGTTAAAATAGCTACAGGTGTTATGATAGACCTTGAAGTTATTTTGATTGTCACTTTAATAGCAATACCATTTGCCGCTTTTTCTGAACTTATTGTTGACAGAGAGGATTTCAAGTTTTTAAAAAGGAACAACAAATGATACGTTTTAATTTTATCTATGGAAGATTATACCTGTGTGATTCAGCAGGTTGTAAACACAATGTCTGCTGCAGATTTAGCTGCGTCGGTAGCCCCTGAAACAGCAATACCGACATCAGCTTTTTTGAGACCGGGAGCATCGTTAACTCATCTCCGGTCATGCCGACTATTTGCTTTTCACCCTGAAGCAGCTCTACATCCGGTATTTGTGTTCTGGGAAAACCTGTGCAAATCTATCAGCATTTTCAACAACCTGTTTTGCTTTGCTGTCTGATTCATTGACAAAATCAGAAGCATTTGCAATATTGGATTTTAAGTTGACTTGACTTGAAATCTCTTTTGCAATAGCATTATTGTCGCAGGTAACCATTTTTATATTGACGCCCATTGATTGAGCAGTTTTGATGGTTTCTGCGTAATCTTCATGAGGCGGGTCATAAAGGGCTATAATACCTATCAGTTGCCAATTATCCTGCTCATCAGTTCTGGAAACAACAAGGGACCTATAGCCTTTGGATGCAAATTATTCACAAGAAGCGTCACAAGGAAGCCCACTGTTTTAACAGTGGGAGGAATTGCCATCGGTTTTTATATTTGGATTTTGGTTTAATTTATTGAGTTGATAGGTATAGCCATCGAACCTCTGTATTAGTTTGAGATATTTATGGTTTATACCCTGTGCTATCCTTTTAGCACCGTTTTTGATGTCGAAACTACCGCTACTCCTGCATGCGACTGCGCCCTTCCAGATACCTTTGTATTTTCCTTTTAAATCATCCAAGGTATGGGTCCCCAGAAATAACTCAGTAGTTTTTTTACAGGATGGACTTTTTCTTCAGGAATTTCATTGTATCCATAAGTATCAATTCTGCTTTCAGTATCTTCTGAAGAAAGTCCATTTTTGCTGGATGATAATTTATCCAGTAAATCACTTATTGATGTATTTTTTCCTTCTTCTATAGTTATAGTTTCTTTTTTCATTGAACTTTTGTTCTCCCCCACCAGTGAACAAAACATATCAAGTTACATTTGCAGCATTACTATTTTTATAGTTTATATTATAAAAATTGTAGTTACTAAAATGTAAAACAAAGGAGAAAGAAAAAGGAAGTTACTGGCTTTTGGCTTTTGCCACTTCATAGGGACGTGAAAACTTCGATTCTACTTCTTCCCGGTGCAGGGTGTTGTAGGTACAGAAGGGAATGGCTCTGCCATCAGGTGTGGCGTAGTGAACTCCGCATCTCTGAATCCTTTCAATATCAAAGTTGTAGTTATCCTGAAAATGCATACATCCAAGGAACAACGTATTTCTGTGGAATTCCTTTGTAGCTTCACTGGCACCTCTGACAAGGACATTGACAATCAATTTGGTGACATTGACAGAACTTGGGCTTTCATCCGAATCTATGAAACTCGGAACTCTTCTGGCTACTTTGGCAAGAGCTCGTACTTTGGCGCTTTTGTTTGCCCCTCTCTCATAAAATTCATCTGTTATTTCATCTAAAAAGTCCATCAATCCTTCTACGTCTATGAAATTTGTAATTGGTATGAATTTACCATTTTCTACATACACGTAGGTACCTGCTCCACAATGCTGATGGCAGGTCAATGCAGGGATATTTTCGTTACGTATGGCAGCTATGAATCTTGAAACCGGAACTACAAATGGTACGGGATACCATGAATCCTTTGGAATTTCACCATCTGTCTGTTCTTCAGTGAGTTTAAACAGGTCGGGTATGGTAATTCGTTTCTGTTCTCGTTCTTCCCGGTTAATACGCCCTGTAAATGATATGGGCTGGAAATTGATACCCTTGATAACATCCAGATTTTGAGATGCAAACCGTATCATATCGCCTACTTGGTGGTCGTTAACATCTTTTGCAAGGGTTGGAACAAGGGTTATGCTTTTGATACCTACTTCACGGCAATTTTCTACTACCTGCTGTTTCATAGGGAATGCATTGAACCCTCTTACTATTTTATAGGGTTCTTCTGTTACACCATCAAACTGAAGATAAAGGGTATGAAGACCCGCTTCTTTGAGTTTTCTGGTAAATTCCATATCCTTTGCCAGCCTTATTCCATTGGTTGCAATCTGTATCTGTATGAACCCCATGTCCCTTGCCATAGCGATAATATCTGGAAGGTCATCGCGTACAGTGGGCTCTCCACCTGAGAACTGAACAGCATAGCATGGTGTCGGTTCTTCGTTCCGAAGCATCTGGAGCATATCGCGGACCTGTTCAAAGGATGGTTCGTAAATATAGCCCCTTTCTTTTGCGTTTGCAAAACAGATTGGACAGTTGAGATTACATCGGTTTGTAAGGTCGATATTTGCCAGTATTGTGTTGGTCTTATGTGTAGAACAGAGTCCACATTCCTGAGGGCATTGATAACCCTCTGTGGTCATCGGATTGGTTACCCCTTCACCAACCCTGTTAATTTCCTCAAATTTATTGTATAATTCAGCATCCGACCAGTAAACATCTTTAAAATATCCATGCTCATCGCATTCTTTATCAATCATTATTTTGCCGTCTTCTTCGTATATGGCGGCATCTATTAAATCACAGCATTCTGGACAAAGTGATTTTGTATGCTTCATGTAAGTATCTCCTGTAGTCTAAATATTCTTATTTTATTTGAAGTTTTTTTGTTTTTTATATTACCGAAAGAATAAAATTATTAATGTGATATTATCAGATGGTCATGTAGGTTTTATATAAGTATTTGAAAGTTTTTATGTTAGAATTTTTACGAAGATGGGGGAACAGGGTATGTAAAAGCCACCGGTTTCTAACCGGTCTCTTTAAAACAAGGTTTAAGGATATCTTTAAACGAAGTTTAAAGAGTGATAAAACGACCTCGTTGGTCAGCGTTTTCAAACCCGAAACATTATATGATTGTCAATCATATAATAAATGCAATGGTAAACAGGTGGACATATAGCAATACTACAGTATTCAATATAGGGTTCCATTTAATTTGGTGTCCGAAATACAGAAAAAACGTTCCGCTTATGTTTCCGTGACAATACCTGAAAATCAACAAAAAGAACTTGAAAACTACATAGGCGTAGATGTCAATACCACGGGACATATAGCAGTGATGTCAAATCCGAAAACAGCTAAAGTCTTGAAATTCGGTAAAAAAGCAGAACATATACATAAAAAATACAAAAACATCCGCAGGAAACTACAGGTTAAGGGCAAATACAAAAAAGTCAAACAGATTAAAAACAGAGAAAACAGGATAGTCAATGACTTAAACCACAAAATCAGCAAGAAAATAATGGAAGTAGCAGCTGAAAATAATAGTGGAATAAAACTCGAAAACATCAAAGGAATCCGTAAAACTGCTAAACAACGAAAATCATTCAAATACTCCCTGCACAGCTGGTCGTTCTACCAACTGCAATATATGTTAGAATACAAAGCTAGGCTGCTTGGAGTTAAAATTGAATACATCAACCCTGAATATACTTCGCAGAATTGCAGTAGATGTGGTTATCTGGGTATTAGAAACGGTGAATCGTTCAAGTGTCCTCATTGTGGGCACGTTAACCACGCAGACGTAAATGCGGCGTTTAATATAGCTTTGCGTCCAGGTGGTCAATCTGGTGCAGACAAAGATGTATCAGGTGGGAGCACTGGCGCCCCACAAGTGGCAACGGTGTAACTCCCACCGACCACAGAACCCAACGGATTTATCCGTTGGAGTATGTCAGAATATAAATACATTGGATAAGATGTAGTTGTCCAAAACATATTAATCATTTAGTAACTTCAATAAATAATAATGACCGATAAGCAAAACATTGCAGTTTTTGAACCCTATACACTATCACAGGAAAATCTTGATAAAGTACACGTTATCATATCCGAAGATGTAGATGATATTGTTTATCTTTTTAAAGTGCTTTCAGACCCTATAAGGCTTAAAATCCTCAGGGCGCTTGAAATACAGGAGTTGTGTGTATGCGTTCTGGTGGAACTTACCGATTATAAATATTCGGCACTTTCCTATCATTTAAAATTGTTAAAGGATGAAAACCTTGTGGAGTCAAGGCGTGACAAAAGTTATCAAATATACTATCTGACAGGTTTTGGGTACAGTTTATTAAAGTCTATAGATAAAGAATTCAAAAGTGTATAAACCTATAGATTATACATCTTCTGAAGGTTTGGCGGTGTTAAGTTTTGAATATTTAACTCCTTTTAAAGCCATCACTTTTTCTCCAAAATCCTTGAAATTGGCACCATCGCCATCCAGTATTATCACTTCAAGACAATTGTCTTGATCAAGGTGGATATGTACCGATGACTGTATAATATCAGCATGTTCATGCTGTATCTCGGTAAGAGTGTTTGAAAGTCCGCGTTTGGTATGGTCATACATCAGTGTAAGTGTTCCAACACGTCTGCCTTTTATATCACTCATCCACTCATGTCTGACGATGTAGTTTCTGATAGAATCTCTTATTCCTTCTGAACGTGAAGAATAGCCTCTTTTTTCTATAATTTCATCGAATTTTTCCAGCAGGTTTTCAGGCAATGATACTCCGATTCTCATAAGGTCTTGGTCCATTAAATCACCTATGGTTTGATTAAATGATTATATTTGTTTTATTTTTTATGCAACATTTGGTTAATATATTATGAATAAATAACATTAAAACAATTCAAACTGTAATGGATGTATTCACTGTGATACTTTTATAAAGAATGATGTATATTTGGCTATAAATTAGAATCCAATAAGGTGTCAGAAAAATGGAAAAGAAAGAATTATTGTATTCAGGAAAAGCAAAAAGTATCTACAAAACCGATGATGAAAACAAACTTATTGTAGAGTTCAGGGACAGCCTTACAGCATTTGATGGAAGTAAGAAAAGTGAAGCTAAAAACAAGGGTTATTACAACGCTCAAATATCAAGAAAGCTCTTTGAAATGCTTGAATCAAATGACATAAAAACCCATTATATAGATATGGTTTCTGACACTGAAATGCTTGTAGAATCCGTAGAAATCGTACCTATAGAAGTTATTGTAAGAAATATAGCTGCAGGTTCAATAACGAAAAAATACCCTATGGAAAAAGGAACTCGTTTTAAAAATCCCATTCTTGTACTGGATTACAAGAGCGATGAATACAGCGACCCGATGATTAACGAAGATATAGCAGTAGCACTTGGAATCACAGATTATGAAGAAATTGAAAAACTCCGCTCACTTGCACTCAAGATAAATGAGTTACTGGTTGATTACCTTGATAAAAGCAATCTACTTCTGCCGGATTTCAAACTTGAATTTGGTAGAAAGGATGGAGAGTTGCTTCTTGCTGATGAAATATCCTGTGATACCTGTAGATTATGGGATAAAGAAACAGAGGAATCAATGGACAAAGATGTCTTCAGATATGATAAGGGTGATCTGTCAAAAGTTTATGAAGGGGTGGCAAGAAGGATAGTTCCTGAAATCTTTAACTAATTTTATTTTTTAAAATATGAAATCATCAAGGGTTTTTTGAGTTTTGACTTTGGATAATAATTCCATTTGATTTCTCCAGTTTGGATATGGAGTTCTTATACGGGATGAGATATCAGAAAGAGCGTTATCTATTGATTCAAATGTTTTAGGAGTATTCTGGAGTGCCTGACGCACACCTTCTCTTACCACCCAGACACCAAGAGGCGCCCAGTAGTCAGGTTGGATTTCACGAATAATAAATATCGATGCCTGTCTTTTTATATTTAAAAGATATTCCAGTGCACTTAGACGGGCTGCATAATATCCACCTGACAGAGGGGAATATTTACTTTTACCATTTAACCCTTCAAAATCCGCACTTATCCATGTGGAATCACCCGACCATACTGATTTTGGGAGCCAGATTTCAACCAGTTCAAAAGAATAATTCTTTGGGACATACAGGATTTCAAAATGGTTTCCAAATATTCCACCACTAAACAGCGTAATTTCATTTATCTGTGGATAATCGATTATACTGTTGAGGGTATCTTTACCTGCCATATCATCAACAGCAGTAATCGACCATCTGGTCGGAACCAGACATCTGTCTTTTCCAAGTAATCCTATGGATAACAGACGTGTGATATGTTCTGTAGATATGTTTTTATTGATAAGTTCAGAAACACTTTCTTTTGCCAGTGCATCAGTATCGTACACAAGGTAATCCACTTTTTTGGGAACATTAGGGTTTTCGGTAATCTCAAATTTTTTTAGTGTGGCTGATGGTCCAGTGGGTGTAAGTACACTATCAAAACTGAGGTTGTTTTCAATTGTTTTGCTGTACCATGCTTCTGTATCAACAGGATTTGTGGATAAAGCCAGTTCCTGTGATTTTAAAATAAGGTTGTTATCAGATAAACCGTCTTTAATATTTATATTTGTATTCGACCTGACCAGCCGAGAACGCATGGATATAATATCCTGGATATTCATTCCGAGCCATTCATCGGGTGAATCCATTACAGCGGATTCATCACTATTTGTTTCAGGCGGTATCATGGGGCCTGCAGAAACATCTGGATAACCGTGTCTTCCTACAAATACTGCAGGTGGAGATGCACCAAACACTGAATCATTTTTGGGTATTTTTGAACTTAATGATTCTATTGATGCAAATCTTTCAAGTATTGGACATCTGGGACGTCCGCATAATTTTTTCCCTTTACATTCTATACATCTGTTGTTGGATTTCAATGTTAATCATGGTCATCTTCAATTTCATCACAAAGGATACAATAACCGGCTTCAGGTGCGTTTTTGTATAGCCATCCTGATTTTTGCACGAGTCTACAGACACGGCACATACCTTTTGATTTTTCCTTAACAGTAAGTCCATCTATAAGTTGGGATGCAAATTTGCTTATTTCATCGTTTGTAGCTTTTGAAAATCCAACCTCTGCACCGCGTTTAAGGCTTACATACTGAGAAACTGCAGCACGTGAAAGTCCCAATATGTCTGCAATTTCGTTTTGAGTGCATCCATATTCAAACATCATTACACGTACAAGTTCCGCCCTTATAGACGGCAGAACTTTTTGTACCATGATTTCGCATGGAGGTTTCATTGTCTAATCTATCCTTTTTTCTAATAATAGGATTGAGAAATCCAAATTAAAAATAAATTTTTAAAACTAGATGTTAACCTTTTAACTTATTTTATCAAACAATTAAATAATTTATTACATTGTTATGAGCTATACCCCTTGAGCCCCAATTAATCTTTTATCTGGTCTGGAGAGAATCCTTTTGCAACCAGTACATCCTTCATTCGAGACCTATGGTTTCCCTGTAATTCAATAGCATTTCCTCTTACAGTGCCACCACATGCGAATTTGGATTTGAGATATGTAGCAAGTTCGTTCAGATCTATTTCATTTGCATCTAAACCTTCTACAATGGTGACTTCTTTACCATATCTTCTTCTGTTGACTTTAACTGTAATCCTTTGCTGTTCTTTTGCTACTTCTTCGCATATGCAAAGTTCTTTAGGTAGTCCACAAACTGAACACATTTCTGAACTCATTTTTCTGGTTTTTCCTCCGCTTTTATATTAAGGTATTTGCAAATTTTAATTTACAAAGTTTTATATGAGTTTGTATATTTATATAAATAGCAAATAAGAGTAAACAAATATGATATTAAAATCTAATGGTAAAACAATTGCATCAGATGTGGAATTTGCAACAACATTTTTTTCACAATCAAGAGGTTTAATGTTTAAAAAAAATATACCTGATGATTATGCTCTTGTTTTTGTATTCGACAAACCCATAAAGACATCAATACATATGCTTTTTGTAAGATTTCCCATTGATGTATTGTTTCTTGATGATAATAAAAGAATAATTAAATCAACAAATCTTAAACCTTGGCTGGGAACGTCCTCATCTGAAAAGGAAGTTAAATATATAATCGAAATGAAACAGAACAAAATATCAGAACATGGTCTTGTCGAGGGTAAACATCTCTCTTTTGATGTGCCATGATTGTAATATAGGTGTATCCGGTAATAATTGTTAACTTAAAAGTAACCTTTATTTAATTGAATAATATGTCCATGATACAAATAACTGGTAAGAGGCTTTTTAATGTTACCTGAAAATGACCTTAAAATAATAACTGAAGAAATGGGAAGGAAACCGAATCTGGTTGAACAGGGTTGTTTTTTAAATCTCTGGAGTGAGCACTGTTCCTATCGCTCAAGTGCACCTTTGCTGAAGACATTTACGTCCACTGGTGAAAGGGTCGTAATTGGACCCGGGGATGATGCAGCGATTATTCAGTTCGATGATGAATGGGTGCTTGCTCTTGGAATGGAAAGTCACAACCATCCATCATATGTAGACCCCTATAATGGAGCTGCCACTGGTTTAGGTGGTATAGTACGTGATATTCTTTCGATGGGAGCACGTCCGATTGCTCTTATGGACCCGCTTTATTTCGGTCCCCTAAATAATTCTAAAAATCTCTATTTATTTGAACATATCATAGAGGGTATAGCAGGCTACGGCAACTGTATCGGTGTACCGGTTGTAAGAGGTGAGGCATTCTTTGACGATTCATACAGCGGCAACCCTCTGGTAAACGTAGTCTGTATTGGTCTTGCACGTAAAGAATATCTCATAACTGCAAAAGCAGAAAAAGCCGCCAACAAACTTGTATTGATGGGTGCTACAACAGGTCGTGATGGTCTTGGAGGAGCTTCATTTGCATCCAGAGACCTCTCAGAGGAAGCAGAATCTGAAGAACGTCCAAGTATTCAGATAGGAGATCCTTTTACAGAGAAATTATTAATTGAGGCAACACTTGAAGGAATTGATAAAGGATATGTCAAATCATGCAGAGACCTCGGAGCTGCAGGTATTGTGGGTGCCAGTTCTGAAATGGCATCAAAAGGTAATCTTGGAGCATATATGTATCTTGATAATGTGATGCTTCGAGAATCAGGTATGAAACCTTTTGAAATTCTTATAGCCGAATCTCAGGAACGTATACTTCTGGAAGTAGAACCAGAAAATGTAGATTATATGCTTGATGTAGCGGAAAAATATGAATTAAGCGCCAGTGTAATTGGTGAGTTGAAAAACGACCAAAAATATACAGCCGAATTTGATGATGAAATTGTTGCAGATATGCCAGTAAAGCTTTTAACAGAAGGTTGTCCTACTTTTGAAAGACCTTCAACTCCACCATCATCCCAAAATATTGGAGCAAAACCTGAATTCCCTTATGATTTAAAAACAACTGTAATCGACGTGGTGTCTTCTTATAATACAACATCAAAAAACTGGATATACAGTCAATATGATCATGAAGTCCAGATAAGGACGGCTGTAAAACCGGGAGACGATTCAGGAGTTCTAAGAATTTCAGGAAATAGAGGATTGGTTGTATCCTGTGGATGCAATCCCAGACATACATTGCTTGACCCCTATAAAGGAGGTAGAGGCACAGTTTTTGAAAATGCTATGAATCTGGCAGTTAAAGGCGGAAAAGCAATTGCAATGGTGGATTGCCTCAATTTTGGAAATCCTGAAAAGAGTGATATATACTGGCAGTTCAAACAGGCAATTCTTGGTCTTGGTGATTGTGCGCGTGAACTTTCAATACCTGTAGTAGGTGGTAATGTATCCCTTTATAATGAAAGTGAAGAACGTGGGACAGCAATAGCACCAACGCCTTCAATCGGTCTTATAGGAATTACCGATGATGTAGCACAGGTACCTACTTCGTATTTTGTCAATGAAGGTGAGACAATAATACTTGTAGGAAAAACCCACGATGAACTTGGTGGTTCAGAATATTACAACCGCATTGGCTACCGTATACATGGCAATACTCCTGATGTTCCTGATAATGCTGAATCCATACTGGATGGAGTAAGAAAAGCAGTTATTAGTAGCAAAGTAAGTTCTGCTCATGACGTATCACAGGGTGGACTTGTAGTGGCATTATGTGAAATGTGTGATAAAATTGGGGCAGAAGTAAATCTGAACTCTGTAGGCGCTGGTCTACGAACAGATGAGATACTGTTCTCAGAGTCACATGCAAGAGCCATAATTTCCACTTCAGAACCTGTATATGTCAGACAAATGCTTGCGGATATACCGCACGCGATAATTGGCAGTACTGGTGGGCAATTGCTGGATATTACCCATGATGATCAGGAAATTGTTCTGACACTGGATGAAATATCAAATGCAAGAAGCAGTTTGAAGAGGTTGATGACAGAATGACTGATATTCAGTCATTTATTTTCAACTCTTACAAAGATATAATCCGCCATTTCCTTATCCACAGCATATCTTGTCTGGTCAAGGTCAAACACAAATGACGGGTATGACTGCACCAGAGTAACCGGCACCCCGGGAAGGATACCCATAGACATCAATTTCTGTAATTTTTCATTGTCCTGTATTTCAAAGTATGCGATTTTACCCTTTTGATTGAGTTTCAATTCAGAAAGCGGTTGGACGATACTGCTAACTTCCTTTTCCCCTTTCTTACAGCATTCACCTTTTGGAATAGGGTTGCCATGAGGACAGGTTCTTGGATGTCCGAGCAGTACGCAAACCTTGTCATCGACACCGTCATGTAATATATGTTCGAATTCACATGCTGATTTGTGGACACCCTCCTTTTTATCCAGTACATCCACAAGCAATCTCTCAGCAAGTCGGTGACGCCTTACAACATTTTTAGCGTTGAAATAACCCTCGTGTCTCAGGGATATTTTTGAATCCGAATTTAAATCAATATTATCCATATCCAGTAGTTCCATAACCTCTGGTGATTCTTTGTCAAGGTTCAATGATTCAAGTTCTATAGAACTCTGCCCGCGTTCCTGTGAACAAATCCATAGTTTTTCCAGTATCTCTTCCGCATTTTCACTTATTTCCATTTAAACAACCCTCGCAATTTCTTAATCAGTTTTGTTTCGGGAACAATTTCATAACCACAATTCGGGCACCGCTGCATATTGCAGGAATGCAGTTTCCCACAGCCTGAACACTGGGTTTTGTCCGGTTCAGTAAATTCATATCCGCATAAAGGACATTTCATAGTGTAACTCCGAGTATTTTCATTATATAGTTGACAACAAATCCTACAAAGAAAGCAAATGGAAATATGAAGGCTGCCATTGAAAGTGCTATCTTTAACCCTCTCTCTTTAAGTGTCATCATAAATTGGGCTATACAAGGCATAAATAGGGTAAGTGTAACCGCTGCAACAAGCATGTCCACCCCATTCATCACTCCGGTTTTGTTTAGTTCATATAATCCGGCTGCTCCAAAATCACGTCTGAAAAATCCCAGTAAAAATACATCAGCAGCTTCAGAAGGAAGCCCTATCCATTGGGTAGGGTATTTTAACAGTTCGATAATCAGTCCAAATATTCCGGTAATTTTGCCCAACCATATAAGTATACTTGCAATTATAAATAGTGGCATTACCTCAAGGAAATACCACTGCATTCGGGAATAGGTTTTAATAAGTACGTTGGATAGTTTTGGTACTTTAAGAGATGGTATCTCCAGAAAGAAACTCGGTTTTTCACCGGGTAAAACCTTTGCAGCAATGTACCCTATAAACAAAAATTCCAGAATCATCACTACAACCCATAATAAAAGAGCTGCTGGTTTTGCAGACATTATACCAAGTATCACGCCAAGCTGTGCGGAACAGGGTATGGCGAGTGATAATAGCAGTGTCGTCAATATTTTCTCGCGTGGTTTTTCAAGAGTTCGGGTAACCATGGTAGCCATCGTGCCGCAACCAAACCCCAGTACCAGTGGTATTACGGCTCTGCCACTAAGACCTATCTTTTTAAATACCCGATCTATTAGCATGGCAAGTCTTGGTAGATACCCTGAATCCTCAATTATTGAAAATACAAAGAAAAATGCTCCAACAATTGGAAGTATCAATGCGATAGCATATGTTAAGGCCAGATTAACAATTCCATAGTCTCCAACAATAAGGCTCTGTATCAGGGGATACGGAACCAGTGAATTGAAGTTTTGTGTAATCCATGGAATTAAATGTTCTCCAAACACTACTCCTTCAAGGAAATCCACCACAGTCCCTGCCGCAAAAACACCTACAAACTGATACAATCCGAAATACAGTACCAAAAACAATATAGGAATTCCTGTAAGTGGATTTGAAACCAGATGGTCTAAACGTTTTTTCAGATTTGGATAGTTGTCTTTGTATTTTTCGGACTCTTTAGCCTTTGAATTGTTATATGAATACGGCTCTTTTATCTTCATTACAGAATTTACTATACTGTTTGTAAGCTGTTGCCGTTCAACAGTCATTACATAATTGATAGGACTGTTGAATTTGTTTTCTGTATTTGAAACTATATCTTTGATAGCGTCAACATCTTCGCACTTTTCATGTGTCCTTTCAAAAGCTACTTGGTCTCTTTGTAAAAGTAACTGGGAGATGGACCTTTTGGATACTTCATAGTTTTCTTTAAGATTGGATTCGATATCTTTGATAGCATTTTCGATATCATCATTGTATTTGATTGTAAAATCCTGTGGATTTGAACTGTATTCAGGTATTGTTTTTTTGAGTTCTTCAATTCCCTCGCCTTTGTTTGAAACAGCAGGTATAACTGGAATTTTTAGCATCTTTTCAAGTTTTTGTGCATCTATCCGAATACCGCGTTCTGCGGATTCATCCATCATGTTAAGTACCAGAATAAGCGGCTTACCCGCTTCAATTAATTGCAGTGTGTGGGGAAGCATTCTTCTCAGGTTCTTGGCATCAATAACATGCAGGTAGATGGAAGCTTTTTCAAAAAACAGTCTCTGGGCTACTCTTTCCTCTTCAGTGATAGGTAGCAAGGAATAACTTCCGGGAGTATCTATGATTTCATATTTTTTGTTGCCTATAATCCCGTCACCTTTGCTTATTTCTACAGTTGTACCGGGATAGTTGGAAGCAATTGCATAACTATCAGAAAGAGCATTGAAAATAACACTTTTTCCTACATTTGGGCTGCCAACAAGTACTATTCTGTCAGAACTGCTGGATATATTATTGTGAGTACTGCAACATGTTTGAGGTTTTGCATTTAACAGGGATTTCATGGACCATCTCTACTTGTTTTTGGTGTGGTTAATTATATTCGGTAATCCTAAAATTATATGATGTTACGTAAATACATAATGGTATATAAGTTTTTGGTTTGGTTAATGTTTCAGGTGACTAAAATAATCCATTGTTATCAAAAAAAGAGGAAGATTAGAGGGGAGGTAATAAGAGAGAATTATTCACTTTCTTTTTTTGCATCTTCGTAGAGTTCATTCATATTAATGGGGATGGGGTTGTTTCCTATTAGTCTGGCAAAATATACAAGGTTGTAAACCATAAAACGAATTGTTTTGTTGGTGTAAAGGTGCTTTTCGCCTCCTGCTTCTATGTAACTTGGTCCGGGACCTGCAGGACCCACCCAATATGAATCAACATTTGGAGGTACAGTACATCCCAGATGGGTTAGATTGAATAATGTATTGGCAGCGACATTATGTGCACCATCTTCATTACCTGTAACAATCACTCCAGCGACTTTTCCGTATAATGGGAACTGCCCTGTTTCAGGGTCACCCTCCATATATGTTCCATCCAGTCGTTCCATAACTTTTTGTAACAATGATGACCTTGCGCCAAACCATATTGGCGAACCCATAATCAGGATATCGGATCCTTTGATTTTGTTTAGTATATCGGGCCATTCATCACCTTCACCCTCATATGAGGTAACTCCGAAAGGTATATTGTAATCTACTATTCTGATTACTTCTGTTTTAACTCCCTGTTCTTCAAACAATTTGACAGCTTTGTCAATCAGGGCTCTGGTATTTGAAACTTCAGGAGACTTTTTTAGGGTGCAATTCAAAAATAATGCTTTAAGTGTCATAATCAATACATTGGATATATTGATTTATATAACTTTTTAAGTCTTTGACCTAAAATTCAGGATGATGTAAAAAAGCTAAATGGGGCTGGATATTGATCTAACCAGCCCGGAAGTTAAGTAAAAATTTATTGCTCTACTTTTTCAGCAAAAGCAAATTTTCTCAAAACTTTTGTAATTTTTATATTTTCGGTATCTCCGACCTGTGTATCAGGAACGAATATGACAAAACCTTCAACTCTGGCAATGCCATCGCCTTCTCTGGCAATATCTTCTATTGTTACTTCATATTCTTCTCCAGCTTCGACTGGAGCGGTAGATTCAGTCTCATTATTATACAAAATAATACACGTCCTTAAGTACTTAATTCAAAAATTAGGTCTGTAAACTTTTAGGAAAAGTATAGTTTATTTTTCAACCTAAACAATAACTTTAACTAAATTAGTTTCCAAACCTTTTAATGATGGATAATCAAAATGATATATAAAGTTGATGGGTTTGAAATAATTTATATGTCTTTTATGTTAGTTTTTGCAGTTTCTTCTGCGGTGCGGATAACATCTTTTACAGCAATACCTGTATAATCTGCAATTTTTTTGCAGTCATCGTATTCTGCTGATATATTTAATAATGAACCATTTGCATCACTGGCGATTTTTATAGATACATCGTGGTATTCATTGTTAATTTTGATTTTTAGATTTTCAATGTAGCGTTTTGCGGTTAATCGATGTCTGACAGGAACAACTCTTACACCAAGTGAACCGGTTTCTTTGATAATTTTTCTTGCAAGCTTTGATGTGTCGATGGGTTTTGATACAACATGAATCATATTTCCCGGTCTGCCTTTTTTCATAGTAGCAGGCGTGATGGTCACGTCCTTTGCGCCTGATGAAAGAAGTTCATCTACAAGGTTTCCAAGGACTTGCCCAGTAACATCATCTACATTCGTTTCAAGTACCTCAACTGAATCCTGTATCAGTGCAGCATCGATTTCTGATATGGATGTTCGTAACACATTCGGCTGTTTATCAATATCCATGTCACCTGATCCATATCCTATTTGTTTTATTCTTGATTGGGGATAAGAATCAACCGGTTTAGAGAAATGGGTAAGTATTGCTGCACCTGTTGGTGTCAATAGTTCATTCAAAATATTTCCTTGCTGGAATATCATGCTACCAGTTTTTAATATTTCAAGGGTTGCAGGAGCTGGTACAGGCAATATTCCATGTTCCGATTTTACAAAACCTTCTCCTGTTGTGATAGGTGTGCAGTAAATTTTATCAAAATTGAACTCATGTATTGCAGTACACGCACCAACCACATCGGCTATTGCATCCATCTGCCCTATTTCATGGAAATGTAAATCCTCAAGGTGTTGATTATGGATGCTGGATTCTGCATTAGCCATTATTGAAAATATGTCCAATGCGTCATTTTCAATCTTTTCAGGAAGATGTGAAGATTTTATGATATCAATGATTTCATAGTACGTCTTTGGATGTTCATGCTCCTTTCTTGTATCAACATCAACATTTATTGAACTGATACCATATTTTTTGATATGATTCACAGATACTGAAACATCAGCAACTGATTCCATGGTTTCTTTAATTATGGACTGGTCGGCACCCAGACCTATAAGGCTTGCTATTATCATATCACCAGAAGCACCAGAAAAAGGCTCAAATACTAATGCTTGCATCTAAAAATCACTAAAGGTTGTAAATTTTAAAACCATATAGTTTTTATGCATTGAAATAAAATATCCATGTGTTTATATAACTATAACTAAATCATTTTAAGGATGACTTTGATGGACGAAGTACAGAGAAAAGTCGAAAAAGCACACCCAAACGATTTTGGACGGGGAATTATACGTATTGATCCAAATACACTTTTGGAACTACAGTTATCACCTGGCGATATCGTGGAAATTACTGGGCAAAAAAGAACAGCTGCAAAAGTATGGAGAGCCGACCGCCAGGACTGGGAACAGGGATTTATCCGGATTGATGGTTTCATCAGGCAGAATGCAGGTGTCAGTATAGGTGAGCGGGTCTCTCTGAAGAAAATAGAAGCAAAACCCGCAGAAAAAGTAGTACTTGCCCCGCCTGAAGGCATGATGATGGAATTTGGGGATAATACAAGTGACATTATAAAACGCAATATTCTCAAACGACCTATTGTTCAGGATGATGTAATACCTATTATCAGTTCAATGAACCAGCCCATGTCTGGACCGGTTGCTGGTGGGCAGGCAATACCGCTTATTGTGGTGGAAACTGAACCCGAGGATACAATTCTTATCATAGATGAAACAACAGAAATCGAATTAAGTCAGAAACCTGCAAGAGGTTATGCAAACGCTGCAAAGGGAATTAAATATGAGGACATAGGTGGGCTCGGAAGTGAAATCCAGCGTGTTCGTGAAATGATAGAGCTCCCTCTAAAAAACAATGAATTGTTCAAGAGATTAAATATTGAGCCTCCAAAAGGAGTCATAATGCATGGTCCCTCGGGAACGGGTAAAACTCTGATAGCAAAAGCAGTTGCAAATGAATCCCGTGCAAATTTCCTCTATATCGCTGGACCTGAAATAATGGGCAAATACTACGGTGAAAGCGAGGAACGTATTCGCAAAATCTTTGAAGAGGCTTCAGAAAATGCTCCATCGATTATATTTATCGATGAAATCGATTCTATTGCACCAAAACGTGAAAACGTAACAGGTGAAGTGGAACGCAGAGTGGTTTCTCAGCTTTTGACAATGATGGATGGACTCGAAGAGCGTGGTCAAGTAGTAGTAATTGGTGCTACAAATAGAGTGGATTCTCTTGACCCTGCACTTCGTCGACCCGGAAGATTTGATAGAGAAGTGGAAATTGGAGTTCCGGACACTGATGCCAGACACGAAATACTTCAAATTCATACCAGAGGTATGCCGATAACCGAAGAAGTACAACTTGATTATCTGGCAAAAAATACACAGGGTTTTGTGGGAGCAGACCTGAAAGCACTTGTCCAGGAAGCAGCGATGTGTTCTCTCCAAAGATTTTTGCCACATCTTAATCTGGATGAAGAGATACCTCAGGAAACACTGGAAGAAATAGTGGTAACAACCGAGGATTTTGGCAATGCTCTTGTTGAGATTGAACCATCTGCTCTCAGAGAGGTACTGGTAGAAATTCCGTCAGTTAAGTGGTCAGATATTGGAGGTCTTGAAAATGTTAAACAGGAAATTGTTGAAGCGGTAGAGTGGCCTCTGAAACGACCAGAAAAATTTGAACAGATGGGAATAAACCCACCAAAAGGATTGTTGCTCTTTGGTCCTCCAGGAACCGGTAAAACTCTTGTAGCACAGGCGGTTGCAAATGAATCCAATGTAAATTTTATAAGTGTTAAAGGACCACAAATTCTGCATAAATGGGTTGGTGAATCCGAAAAAGCTATCAGGGATACTTTTAAAAAAGCCAAACAAGTAGCACCCTGTGTAATATTCTTTGATGAACTCGATTCTATATCTTCCACACGCAGTGGTATGACAGAAGATGGAAGAACATCTGAAAAAGTGTTGAACCAATTACTTACTGAAATGGACGGTCTGGAACCGTTGAAAGATGTGATTATTATAGCGGCAACCAATCGTCCTGAAATTATAGACCCTGCACTTCTGCGTTCCGGACGATTCGACAGGCTTGTACTTGTCAGCCAATCCAGTAAAGAAGGTAGAGAAAATATCTTCAAAATACATACCAAGAATACACCGCTTGCAGATGATGTCAGCATCAGTGAACTTGCAGAGATGACAGAAGGATATATTGGAGCTGACATAGAATCAGTCTGTAGAGAAGCCGTTATGCTTTCTTTAAGGGACAATTTTGAAGCAGACAAAGTGGAATTGAAATACTTCAAAGAAGCAATCAAAAAGGTCAGACCAACTGTAACCAAAGAGATGGTTGACTATTACGAAAAGATAAAGGAACAATTCAAAGGCGGTATAAAGAAAACAGAAACCAGTTCTTATACCGGATATCTATGAAAAACAATTAACCGGCAGGGAAAATGATGGCAAAAGTATTTGCAAAAAATTTGTCCAGCAAACAGGTAATGACAACCGATGGAACTGAACTCGGAACACTTTATAATATAACAATGGATCTTGATACCAGTGAACTGGTAGACCTTATGATAAGACCAGATATGAATGTTGACACATCAGATTTCCAAAAGGATGACCAGTACATACTTCTACCCTTTGAATCAGTTCGTGCGATAAAGGACTACATTGTTGTGGACAAAAAGATTGCAAAAGGAATGCAATCGTCTGAATAAATAATTTCGCTGGTTGAGGTTTACAAACAGGTATCATTTCAGTCGCAGGAATAAAGATACTCTATTGCCTCAACCACTCCTTCTCCATAGGATGCATCTGTGATAACATCAGCAATTGATTTTGTTTTCTGGTCACTATTTGCCACAGCAATCCCTAAACCTGCGGATTCTATCATTTCAAAATCGTTTTCTGAATCTCCGATAGCAACAAAATCTTTGGGTTTTAGACCCATAAGTTTTGCAATTTTGGCAAGACCAGTACCCTTGTTCATTGTGTTACTTTTTATGTGGACCGCGTATCCTGTGTCTATCAGGTCTACATTATAATTACCGGATTTTATCACATTTCTGGCGTATTCAAGGTCAAAGTCCCTTATTAAAGCGATTTCAGTTTTCCTGTATTCTGGGTCAAGTTTTGTAAGAGGTATATATTCAGATAAAAAACTGAAAGCTTTTCTGCATTCTTTTATATCTCCCATAATGTAGGGATTAGTATCAAACCCCTCAGAAACCACTCCACCGTTTTCGGCTATTACATAACCGTTCAAACCTATAAGTTTAGAAGCCGCATGTGAAAAACAGAGTATATTTCCGGTTGCCAACACAACCGGTATCTCTGATTCATCGTTTAATCTGTACAGCATTTCTGCAGCTTTCAGGTTAAGCCTTCTGCTTTGATGAGTTATCGTACCATCAATATCTGCTACAAGGGCTTTATATTTCATATACTATTATCTCACCAAATGAATTAAAAAGTATCATGGGTTGGTAAGACCCAGTGGTGTAACCGAAATTATGGATTCGCCATCTGGAAGGTTCGGTGAATCAACCAATCTTACAATTCTTTTGTCACCTTTTGATTTTCTCAGATACATTCTGAATGTTGCAGTATGCCCGATAATGTGTCCTCCAATTGGTTTAGTTGGGTCTCCAAAGAATGCGTCTGGTTTTGACATTACCTGATTGGTGACTATAATCACTGCGTTATACAGGTCAGAAAATCTTTGCAGTGCATGTAGGTGTTTGTTTAGTTTTTGCTGTCTGTCTGCAAGGGTACCACGTCCGATATATTCTGCTCTAAAATGTGCGGTCAGCGAATCAACAATCAGAAGTCTGACGGGTTGTTCCCAGTTTTTGGATTCTTCTGCAAGTTCCATGGCAGAATCCATCAGAAGAATCTGATGATTGGAGTTATAGGCTCTTGCTACATGAATATTTTTAAGGAACTCGTCCGGGTCATATTCAATATTGTGATTTTGTGAAGCTCCTTGAACCATCTGTTTGATTCTTTCAGGTCTGAATGTATTTTCTGTATCTATAAAAATTACAGAGCCATTGAGTCCTCCCTGTTCATTCGGAAGCTGTACATTAACGGCAAGCTGATGTGCAATTTGGGTTTTTCCTGAACCAAATTCTCCGTATAACTCAGTAATTGATTGGGTATCTATACCGCCCTCCATCATCTCATCAAATTCGGAACATCCGGCTGATAGCTTCCCTACCTGTTTTCTTCTCTCCATTACCAGATCGCCGGTTTCGAAACCTCCTATATTGGCAGACCTGCGGGCAGAGTTGATAATTTTGGATGCTGCAGCTTCTCCTATGTCTGCACTGAGTGATAGGTCTGTAGGGGATGCGACTGCAATCGCTTCCACTGAATTATATCCTGATTCTCTTAATTTCTGTGCAGTTGCCGGACCTACATGGTCCAAATCTTCTAATGTAACTTCAGCCATTTTTAAAACTCCTGTAGGTGCACTTGGTTATTATATAAGGGTGCACTATTTCTATAGTAATATTACTATAGTATTCTCCTACTTTATTGATGTGGTGGTATATATAGGTAAAGTAAATATTGTGTAATAATTCCTGTGGATAATCTGATAAATTATTTGTTCGGATTTTTAACGAAAACTTATTTTAGATAAAACACAATTTCGTGATGGATGGCGAAGGTAGCAGTAGGCGGAACATTTCAATACATTCATGATGGGCATAAAAAACTTATTAATAAATCATTTGAACTGGCTAATGACGGTCAGGTTGATATCGGAATAACCTCTGATGAGATGGCTCGAAAGCAGAGGCTCAAGGTGACTGATTACAACACCCGTAAAAAAAACCTTGTGAACTATATTGAAACACTGACTGACAAAAACAGCAGTTACCAGATTTTTAAATTAACTGATCCCTATGGACCGACACTCACAGATGACTATGATTATATTGTTGTATCCTCTAAAACGTATGAATCTGCACTAGAACTCAACAAATTAAGACAAAAAAGAGGCTTAGAACCAATCGAAATTTTAAAAATCGAATGTGTTATGGCAGAGGATTCCTTGCCGATATCATCCACCCGTATCATGCGCGGTGAGATTGATATACATGGGAATTTGAAATATTAATGTGCAAGTAATTTTAATAGCTATTAAAAACTAAAAGGTTCATTATGGCAGGAAGAGAATTTACACAAAAAGATATCGACATTTTCAACAAACTGGCGCCTGAAGCAGGAGGAAGTGTCACATCAGAATGGGGACATACTTATCCTTTTATATTGAGACCGATTTCTCATAAGTTTGTAGATTCATCTGAGGACTTTAAACAACGAATTGATCGCTTAACACCAGAAGAACTTGATTATTTGGTGGAACTTGCTCTTGATAATAAGGAAGATATCAGGTCACTGGAACCGGAAGATATAGAAGTCCTAATGGATATGATATCTGAAAAAATATCTAATGAACGGGCAAAACAACTAAAACAGTATCTTGGAATCGTTTAAACTGGATTTGGTTACAATGCAGAACAATTTGTTGTTCGGGACAGCAGGAACACCTCATGGAGCCAAAAAGAAAGGTAGTGTTAGAGGTGTGGAGTATGTTTCTGAAATCGGACTTGACTGTATGGAGCTTGAATTTGTTCGCGGGGTCCGTATGAAAGAAGATAAGGCACAATCTGTTAATGCAACAGCCAGAAACTCCAGTGTGGCTTTAAGTGTGCATGCACCCTATTATATCAACCTCAATTCTGCTGAACAGAAAAAAATAGATGCCAGTATTGAGCGGATTAACCAGTCAGCAAGTATCGGTTCTTTATGTGGGGCGGAATCTATTGTATTTCATCCTGCCTATTATCATAAAGATACCAGCGATAGAGTATATTCCAGAGTCCACAACCTTTTGAATGATTTATCATCAAAACTGGAGGAAGATGATATCCCTGCAGTACTTCGACCCGAGACAACCGGTAAAGGTACACAATTTGGCAATCTGGATGAAATCTTAAGCCTTAGTAGTGAAATGGAAAAAGTGCAACCTTGTATCGATTTTTCGCACCTTCATGCAAGAACTAACGGTGGCATAAATTCATTCGATGAGTTTAAATCTGTATTGAGCAAAATTGAAGACATACTTGGTAAAGAGGGTTTAAACAATATGCATGCACATGTTTCGGGTATAGAATATAATTCAAAAGGTGAAAGAAACCATGTAAACCTTGAAGAATCGGATTTTAACTATATGCAACTTCTGCAGGCCTTTAATGAATTTGAAGTTGGTGGACTTGTTATATGTGAGAGCCCGAATCTTGAAGATGATGCATTACTGTTGAAAAATAGTTATTTTCCTATGGATTGAAATCTTAAGACAATGTATCATCTGTTTTTAAGACCCATTTTGTTGTCTATTCCTTCTGCCACATATTCCAGTTCTTCAAATATGCGGTCCGTGTCTTTTCTCATTTCTTGGATAGCAGTTTTTAAACTTCCGCCTCTAAGATGCAGTAATTTTTTTTCTCTGTAAACCAGTCCTGAATTAATAAGGTTTCTTATATGGTAATTAACACGTGATACTTTGATGTCAAGATCTTGTGCTACCGCTTCTGATGAAGTAACACCGTCATTGGATAAATTTTTGAGTAAACTTATAATGACTTTTGTAGATGTATTTTCTATATCTCTTCCTGAAGAAAATCCAAGGCTCTCACATATCCATTTTGCATCACTTTCAAGGCTTTTATTTTTTGGTTTATCCAGTTTATTCAGGATAATCCTCTGACTCATCAATCATCTCTATTTTTTAAAAAATATATTTAAGTTTTTCTTTACTTTGTAGACATCATTTCTATATAATTCAAAAAATGACTATTAATTTGGTAAATTTTATATATTTGTATTGCATTATACTGGTTATAGCAATAAAGGGTAATTATATTTATAAAATTATAATAATGGAGGGTGGTTTCAGATGACCATCAAACCAATAGGTGAAAGGGTATTGATTAAGGTTAAAAAAGAGGAAAAAACCTCCGGAGGAGTTTATATTCCGGAGAGTGCTCAGTCGGAAAACAAGGAAGGATATGTAGTCGCAGTAGGAACATATGAAGATGGAAGTGAACTTCCTGTTAATGAGGGTGACAAAATCATCTATGGTGGATATCAGACCGATGAAATAGATATCGACGGAGAAAAGCATATTTTTGTTGATTTAAAGGATATACTTGCTAAAGTAGAAGAATAATTAAAAGGAGGTGGTTTTAAATGACAGCTAAACAGTTATTATTTGATGAAAACGCACGCAACTCATTGTTAACCGGTGTCAATAAAGTATCGGACACAGTAAAAATCACATTGGGTCCAAAAGGTAGATATGTTGTGCTTGATAATTCAGAAAGTCCAACAATTACCAATGATGGAGTAACAATTGCCAAAGAAATCGAACTTAAAGACAAGTTCGAGAACATGGGTGCAAAACTTGTAAAAGAAGTAGCATCCAAAACACAGGATACCACAGGAGACGGTACAACCACTGCAACACTGCTTGCCAACAGTATGCTCAGAGAGGGTATTAAAAACGTAACTGCCGGTGCTAATCCGATGGACTTAAAACGCGGTATTGATAAATCGTCCAAAGAGGTAGTCCAGTACCTTAAAGATAAAAGCAAGGATGTAAGTGAAAGAGAAAAAATCTATCAGGTTGCAACAGTTTCGGCAAACAATGATGAAGAAATCGGCAGTCTGATTTCTGATGCAATGGATAAAGCAGGATATGATGGAGTTATAACTGTAGAAGAATCCAATACACTTGAAAATGAACTCGAGTTTGTGGAAGGTATGCAGTTTGACCGTGGTTACCTGTCGCCCTATATGGTAACGGACCAGGAACATATGGTCTGTGAATTTGATGATCCATATATTCTGATAACTGATGAAAAGATAAACACAGTAAACCAGATTGTTCCAGCACTTGAAAAAGTTGCAAATGAAGGCAGACCACTACTGATTATCGCACAGGAAATTGAAGGGGATGCACAGGCTGCACTGGTTCTTAATATCCTGCGCGGTTCATTGCGAGTATGTGCAGTAAGAGCACCCGGATTCGGAGACGAACAAAAAGAAATGCTTGAGGATATAGCAGTACTTACCGGTGGTACAGTAATAAGTGAAGATAAAGACATGAAGGTTGAAAACTTCACAGAGGATATGCTTGGTAGAGCTCGCAAGAGCACTGTGGATGATAAAAAGACCACAATCATCGAAGGTAAAGGAGAAAAAGCCGATATCGATGATAGGACAGGCATGATAAAATCCCAGATTGATGCTGCAGAATCTGATAGGAAGAAAGAAAAACTCCAGGAGAGACTTGCCAAGTTAAGCGGCGGAATAACAATCGTCAAAGTTGGAGCTGCTACCGAGACAGAACTCAAAGAGAAGAAGATGAGAGCCGATGATGCTCTAAATGCCACCAAAGCTGCAGTAGAAGAAGGTATTGTTACAGGTGGAGGAGTAACACTCTACAACGCTGCCAAACAACTGGATGATCTGAAACTCGAGGGTGACCAGCAGATAGGTGTCTCAATTGTTAAACGTTCACTTGAAGAACCACTGCGCCAGATTGCATTGAATTCAGGAAGAGAAGGTGCAGAAGTAGTAGCCCGTGTCAAATCTGAATCCAATGATCAGTTCGGTTACAATGCCAAATCCGATGAATATGAAGACCTCTTTGAAGCAGGCATTATTGAACCCACAATGGTCATACGAAGCGCACTACAAAATGCATCATCTATTGCAGGTACAGTGTTGACAACCGAAGCACTTGTAACCGAATATGAAGAAGAAAAAGATGAAACACCGGCTCAGGTGATACTCTAAATAAAAGTGCTATACTCTGTATAGCACCCTTTTATTTTCGAAAAATCTTCAATATCTATTGTTTAAAATTCCTACATGCAATTCTATACCACTGTTTTCTGCATAATCATTAATACGTTTAAGAGCATGGTCAACCATTCCTCCATTTGTAAGTATCAAGCAGCGTTTTCCACAAAGAGCAGTCAATATTGACCGGTCTATAACATTGGTGGTGATGGACAGTGGTATCTCCTCGTCTTCTGCAATCGATTTACTTTTTTTGCCCATTGCACCGATGACTTCTATATCCGCGTTTTTTATA
>NZ_JAHENT010000150.1 GCF_018609725.1 Methanohalobium sp.
AATAGTGAAATCCGGTAGAGTGAGGTATTTTACACCTGCTGAATCTGCCACTATGTCACCTATGTATGATTCTTCGCCATTATCATTTATCGCATATACTTCATATACTTCGTTTTTGTCCAACCATAAAACTACCCTATTCTCTATGTCTAAGTATTGTTCTATAACTACTTCCTTAGTTTCATTCACATATTTATATAGCTTGACTCTTCCATTTGTATATTCTGAGCCTATGTCTTTTATCTTCAATGTTATCTGTACTGCTGTATCTTGGTTTAGGTCTAGTAGATAAACATCGTGCTCGAATGTTCTTTTACCAGGGATTAGTGTCCTATAATATGTTTCTGTTGAGTAGTCTGCCCTAATGAACCAATAGTTGTAGTCACAATCTATACCAGTAACTTCTGTGTCGTTTCTAGTCAATATGTTTGTTACCACATTTTCATCACAGAATGCTTTTACCGTTACTTGCATGTCCTGTTCTTCGCCACAGGTTCCATAAACATCTTCTTCCTCTACATATGCCCAGTTCATTGACCTATCGTATAATATCCCTCCATTCGGGTAGTTTCTTATAACTTCCCAATCTGTGCCATTATGGCACGATACATTGGTCACTGATGCTTTGTCGTCTACTTTATATTTCAACTGTATTTTTTTCTTATTATTCCAACATTGTGGGTATTCTGTGAAATTATATTCATCAAAACTTAGTTCGCTCTCTTTCTCTTTTACATATGTGTCGTTTGTTGCTTCAGTTGGTTTTGTGAAATTTAGTGCTAGATATGCCGCATCTCCTATCTCTGGTTGCCCATAGCTATCAAATAATCCATCATGTGCATCTGCGCAGGTGTGATCGGAAGACCAGTTACCCCAACACCTATAATTATTTGCTTCCAATTGTTCTTTGTAGTTTGTAACATTTTCCTGTCCCGTGATGCATGTTGTTTCGTTTATTGTTTCTACAAAATTGAATTTTTCGCCTGTTTCTTCACGTTTGAAGTTTACTTGGTATTCTGGGGTTAGAACTATATCTCTTGTTACTGTATCGCCCAGTTCTAATGTTCCTGAAACATTATTTGGTGTGTATTCCTCTTGGTCGGCCCATACATTATAATCTCCTGTATTCAAGTAGTATTTTGTGGTTTTATTGTCTGTTCTTTCTTTGAAAAGACCATCATGAGTCATATTGAAATCCACATTATTTATTAAGTATCCGAAAATTGTGTTATTTGCGTTTACTGTCAATTCTGACATCCAGAAATTTCTGGTTTCGTTGTCGTAGTCGCATCCTGATTCTGTCCATTGTTGAGTGTTCATATGTTGGTATCCGTTAGCAGTTATTGTTGTTTCTTCGCAGCCTATCTGTATCTCGTGTGATTTGTTGAAATCGTAGTATTTCTCGAATGTTCCGTTGTCTGTCGTTACATTTGTTAAAATGTTGGAATTGTTCCATGAGTTATATCCTGTGAAGGTGAAATTATCCCCTTCCTCAACATTAAGAGTGAATGTTTCTCTTTCATAGTTCACACCACCTATAGATTCAGTCGTATATTTGAAATCGTGCTTCTTGAGTTCTTTAAATGGTACTTCCACTGTGTATTTTACTTGGTCTTCTTTTATCTCTGTACCTATTATATTCTGTCTTAGTTTTGATTCCAAATCTATCCAGTATCCGTTTTGTAGGTTTTTGTCATGTACAACTACGTGACCTGTGTACTCTGAGTTTCTTAGTTCCGCTTTCCCTTCGTAGTCTATATTTATATTGAATCTGACATTTTTCGGGTCTTTTTCATCATTGAAATCGAATAGTCCTCTCGATTTTCTCTTGAATTTTACGACTGGACTGACTCTATCTTTCTTTTTTATGTAGTCTATAGAATCTATATCTGCACCTTGGGTGTTTGATACTGTGTATCCGAGTTTCTTGTCTATCTTCAAGCCTTTTTTACCTATACCTAGGAAACTGTTTCTCTTTTTCACTTTTGGCCTGAAATGGTTCATAGTGTGGTCATCTGTTGCCACTACTTCGCACTCTTTTGTACCTGGGTTTGAAAACACGAATACATCGTAGAATGATTCGAATGTGTTGTTTATGTCTGTCTTTTCCTCGTAATATTCTTGGCCGTCTTCTGTGTCATTACACTCTATACTATAACCATATAGGTTGTCGTCTTCAAAAGTCATATTGAAGTATACATCAGTTACATCATATATCCTTTTGCTTGTGTCTGGTGCGTATATTGTTATCTTCGGGTAAGTTACATCTAATTTTATCGATCTCTTCTCTGAGTCTAGGGTTATTGAGTCAGTGTAATTAATATATGTTTTATAGTAGTATTGTCCTTCTGAAAATGTGAAGTTGTTGTATACAGGCAGTGAATTGCTCGTATAGTTCTCTATCGATTCGTTTAGGTTGTTGAATATTTCTATTTTTCCAGCATCTGCAAATGCGTTGTCTGAAGTTGCATTGACTTCGAACCAAGTCCTGTTTACTAATGTTTCGTCAGGTTCTGTAGGGTTTATAAAGTAAGGGTTATCTATCCTGATTGAAATGTTAGTGTAATTGGTATATCCTGCGTTTGCCACCGCTCTAGTTTCTAGTGTCCATTTTTCCCCTAAATTTTGTACCTCTATTTGGGTTATGTTTAATTTTTGGTTTTTCGTTCCTTCGAAAGTTCCTTCTGAGTATTTGGTAGTTCCGTTATACCATATATATTCGTAGGTTATGTTCTCTGCATATGTTGTTGTAGATTCTGCTTGGCCAGTGATATAGCTCTCGTTATGTGGGAATCCTGAATGTATGTTTTGTTTCGGTATAGTTGTTGTGTCATCTATAGTGTATTCCGTGCTGTTTATGTAGTCGCCTTGTGAACTTGTTTTACACGAGAATACTATCTGATCTCCGTTTGATGCTTCAGTATAGTTGCTTGGGTTTATTGATCCATCATCTATTGTTGTTATACTTCCTGAATCTACCTGGGTTCCATTTTCGTACCATTTGTATTCGAATGTTGTTTCTAGGCCCGAATCAGCTGTTTCACAGTATCCTTTTATGTTATCTATTGAATTCACTGAGTAGTTATATGTTGTTGATGTTACCATTGATTCAATTTTGAATTCTACATCATCTACGAATATTTCGCCTGATGTAGAATTACCATAAACAAATAGTCTGTTTTGAAAACTATTTATATCTTCTAATGTTGTATTGGGTGAAAATGTCTTTTTTTCTTTATCATTTAATTCGTATTGCCACGTATCTATTTCTACCTCAGAAGTCACATTAAGATCTGGTTTATTAATGTATGTTTTATTTTTCGGAGATGTTATATTTATCTTTGATCCCCAATAAGCATTTTCGCCAGTCATCTCATAATGGTTTTGTCTTTCTGTACTTGAAGGCACATGATCCCATAGTACAAAATTATCTATCGTGGCATTGGCGTGATGGTCTTGACTTCTCTCTGAATAACCAATTGCGTTAGGTATTTCTTCCCTGTCACCCATTGGTAGTCCTTCATTCTTGTGTGCCACTTGATTATTATTTATATATAAGAACGTATCGTCTCCACCATCATGGTATGCAGTCACATGGTACCATTCCCCTGGGTTTAGTTCACCTGAATATAGATGTGTGGCTCCACTATTCCAATCATAGACTGAAAACATGATTTTTTTTGGATTG
>NZ_JAHENT010000151.1 GCF_018609725.1 Methanohalobium sp.
CGTGAAAGCCAACGGTTTCTAACCGTCTCCTTAAATCAAAGATTAAAAAATATCTATAAATTTCGTTTAAAGAGTGATGAAACAACCCCGTGTAGATGTTAGACCAAATCATATATCCAACAACTACAACTAAAAAATTTAATCCAAAGTGCTGACTTAATACCCCCAAGTTCAAATAGATGGGCTGACAGTTGTCCTAATCCTGAAGTGGTGATTTGCTTTTCTCCAGATTGTAGACATTTGATTTTGACATATTATTTTCCTGATTATCTGATTCGCACCATTTGAGATACTCGCATTTACCCAATTGATTGTAAATTATACATTCCCTGCAATATCGTTGCTTATTATATTTGGAATACCCCAGTTTTTCTATTTTACACATATACATACCCCTTATAGTCTGGACAAACGTGGATTTACTGAAGTCAATCCTCCACAATTTCGGTAGCGATAGGAACCAACCACTTGTTTTTTAAGTTGAAATTTACGTATTATACAAATTTGTTCAATCTGATTATACATTAAACTCCTTCAAAACTGGTTATTTAGCCTGAAGTCCACCGACCATAAACTGATATAGTTCAAGTTCTTCTGAATTTATAATTTCAGTGAAACCACTGCTGTTAATGATTGTTTTACTGGATTTATTACCTGTATATTTACAGGTTGCTTTGTTTTGTTTAATATCCATATTTGTTATCTCCTTTTCTTGAATGACAACCACTCCCAACCCCACTATATTTTCATCTCATTTTATATCTATTAATTTTCAGTATAATATATATAGATTATGAATTTAGAATATATTTATCTATATAAAATATATAGCCTAAAAAAGTTAATTTTAAAAACTAATTTGTCATATTTTATATGGGGAGTTAAATAGATGAGGATACCAAAACACATAGGAGTCATCCCTGATGGAAACAGGAGATGGGCTCTAAAAAGAGGATTATCTAAAGAAAAAGGATATGACTATGGAGTCGATCCAGGTATCGAATTAATACGCCTCTGTAAAAATATGGGTGTAGAAGAATTAACCTTCTATGGATTTACAATGGACAATACCAAAAGAACATCTGAACAGACTAAAGCCTTCACCAATGCATGTATACAAGCAGCAAATGGTGCTATCGATGAAGGGTCACAGTTTCTGATAGTCGGTGATACTGAATCCCCAATGTTTCCTGAAAAATTGATACCATACACCAGCAGAAAAACCTTTGGAGACGGAAATCTAAAAGTCAACCTGCTGGTAAATTATGGATGGCAATGGGATTTAAAAGGACTTAAAAATCCGGACAACAAAAATAAATCCACAAATAATAAAAAAGATATAATAGATAAGATTAACTCAAAAGAAATATCCAGGATTGATCTTATTATTCGGTGGGGAGGTAGAAGGCGTTTGAGCGGATTTTTACCTGTACAATCGGTATATTCGGATTTTTATGTTGTAGACAATTACTGGCCAGATTTTAAACCCAAACATCTTAATGATGCTATCGATTGGTATGATAAACAGGATATTACACTTGGTGGGTGAACTATTTTTTAATACAATTTATATATAAGACCTATAAAAAATAAAATATATAATGAGTGATAAATAATTAAAACATACTTAAGAGATTATAATATAAATATAAAATTTTAATTGGTTAAAAGAAAATATACGAGATGTCAGTATGGCAAAAAAAACGATATTCATACTTCTAATTCTTATATTTGGTTTCTGTTCATCAGCCACCGCCTACACTCTTGATGATGTTAATTGGGTGAATAAAAAAACAAATACTCTCCATTGGGGAGATTCAACAAACTACAATGATTATGTAATAACAGCAAAGGATTTTGATTATAAAGAAAGCGGAAAAAAATACGTATCCATCGAAATTACAAAAAATGGTGAAAGAAAAAAACTGGGAGCACTTACAGTTGGAGAATCTCTAAGCTATCGCGATAAAAGTGGAGGGGATGATGTACGGGTCTATATAAAAAAAATAAAAACTAATGTCAATGACTGGACAGGTAATATGGAAGACCCTAAAGCAAAAATCCAGATACAAAAAAGAGGTCTTCCAAATTTGAAAATACATATTAATACAGAAAAAGACACCTATGACCCCAAAAAATCCTCCAATCCTTCTAAAATAACTGCTGAACTAAAAGTTGAAAATAAAGGTAATGCCGAAATTGACGATGTTGAATTAAACATTGATACCGGTGGGTTTGAACTTGTAGAGGGGGAACTCAACCACAAAATCGAATCAATTGAAAAAGGTAAAACATCACAGACTTTTACTGTTAAACTGGATGTTCCCCTTCTGTGGGATAAAAAATCATTTGACATTTCTGCTGATGCTAACGGTTATGATACAAACAACGACAATTTCAGTGATACCGAATCAAAATCAATCACCATCAAGAAAAAATGGAATTTGATTGTTACAAAAACTGTAACTGATGAAATATACATGACAGATACCGCCTATGTGCTTGTAAATGTTAGAAATGATGGTCTCTGTGAACTGAATAATATAAACGTAAACAATCCAGTCACCGATAAACTGGAACTTGGAAACAACATCACCCGTAACAAAACAATTTCACTTGAACCAGATGAAACTACCAAAAAACTGTATAGTTACTCATTGCAACCTTTAGAACCCGGTAAATATAAACTACCCACTGCATCTGCAAGTTTCAAAGCGCCCAATTCGAAAAAATATGAAACTACATCGGACATACCCCAGATTAAAATTAATGGCCCCTATCTCGTATTCAATAAAATAGTAAATACCACAGGTATAGTTCCCGGCGGAAATGCAAAAATTACCGTTGAAATAAAAAACACTGGTAACAAAAATACCCATGTCAACGTTTCTGACACAGATTTACCATCAAATGTTGAATTTGTTAAAGGAGCAAGACATTTTAAAGATGTGGTAAAGTCCGGTAATTCTAAGAGTTTTAGTTATACTGTTAAATTTAATAATGAAGGTCATGTGAAATTACCTGCTGCAACATTGACATTTATAGATATGGATGGATACAGCGGAAAGAAAACTTCCAACCGTCCAGAAATGTGGGTAAATACATCCGCAAATTCTGAAAAACAGACAGATAATTCAGGCAGTTCTGGTGGTAGTACCTCTGGCTCAACCAACCAGAAGAAAGATGAGTCAGAACCGGTTAAACAACCCGGATTCACAGGTTTGCTGACTATTGGAATGTTTACATGTGTTTATTTCCTTTATAGAAAACAAAGTAAATAAAAAACGAAGGATGATTTTATGAATTTTTATAGGATTCAACCGATAATATTGTTATTGATAGCATCAATAGCCTTTACAGGTGTAGCTTGCGCAGATGATGGAAACACGACAAATGAAACTAATGTGAGTGAATGGACTCATAAAGGCAATTATACACTCTATTGGGGAGACACTATAAAAGTTAGCGGATATGATATCCAAGTTGAAGATTTTTCCAAAGCTTCTGAATTCAGTGATATTAAACATGTAGTCATATCAGTCAAAAACAGCACTACTTCTTGGAGGTCTATACTTTCTGTAAACAATACTACTATTCAGCCCAAAGTGGATTATAACAACAATACCGCTTCTGAAGTTTTCAATGGGTCACTTAAAATAAATTCTTTTGATATTGTGAACAACGAAAGCGTTTCAACTCCTTATACAAAAATCGGAGTATATAAAGCAAAAAACCCAGAGGAATTAAAAACTTTCAGAAAGATAAACAAAACATGGATTAACACCACACTTGAAGTTAAAAAATGGGGAGGAAAGGATGTATATATCAATGAACGTGCTCGTATAACATTACAAATTGAAAATTTAAAAGATATTGATTTTGAAAATATAGAAATAAATGAAAGTTTGCCAAATCATTTTGTTGTAGACCCTGATAAAAATGTAAATATTTCCATGGATCTGGACGGGAAAAGCACCAAACAGTTCAGCTACCATATCAAGTCTCTTAAAGCTGGTGAATTCAAACTACCACCTACCCATATAGCTCTTACTCATCTGGGCATAACCTACCATAAAAACATAACAGAATATGAACCGATACATAACAATACTACTAAACCTTCATGGATAACTGTTCATGGTCCAAAACTTAACATTACAAAAACAATAGATGCCACCAAAGATTTAAAAGTTGATGATGTAGTAAATATAACAGTAGATGTTCACAACACAGGTGACCGTTCAGCAACGGTTAATATTGAAGACCGGTTACCAGCAAAAGCAGAACTTATTGAGGGTAATATTAAAGACAGCTTGATTTTACATCCTTCACAGAAACGTACTTTAGATTATTCTATAAAGATGAAAGATAAGGGTAATGTAATAGTTCCTGCGGCAAGTGCAGAATTTATAGACCAAAAAAGATACAGTGACACAGTACGGACTGAAAGGTTTATGTTAAATGTTGGAGATGTGCCTGTACAAAAATCAGATGAACTCGAAAGTATCGGTGGAAAAACTAAGAATACTACTAATACATCTGACAGCAAGGTAAAGGAACAGAACCAGACTGAAAAAGGAATATTTGAACAGATAAAATCACTTCCAAACAATGCATATAACCAAATGAAATCAATAGGTGACAGAATAAACGAGTTCATAAGTTCTTTTATATAAAATACTGAAAATTAAAAACCATCATGAAAAAAGGGAAAAAGGATAATTTTGAAAATATCAATCTGGAAATTGTTTTTGCAGGCAGGTCAAATGTAGGTAAATCTTCATTCATCCGTGAACTTACCGGTAAAAAGCTAAGAGTAGGTAAACGTCCGGGTGTCACATTAAAACCGTACAGCATCTGCTATTCTGATATGCTGGTAACCGATATGCCCGGATTCGGATTTATGAGCGGGGTCAAAGACCGGAAAAAAGATATTGTCCACGACAAGATTGTCCGCTACTTTGAAAACAATGCAAAAAGGATAAAATTTGCTGTGCTTATTGTAGATGGTCCAGCATTTATAGATATAGCTGATAGATGGGATGCAAGAGACGAAATTCCTATCGATATTGAAATGTTTGAATTTTTAAATGAACTGAATATCGACACTATTGTTGCAATAAACAAAATTGATAAAATAAAATCCAAAGACTATGAACAGACAATGAATGGTATTGCTGAAAGGCTCGGTATGAGTCCCCCATGGAAACAATGGACAGATATTATCGCTCCTGTAAGTGTTAAAAATGGTGATATACAATCAGCAAGGAACCTTATTAAAAACCGTTTGCATGAGGCAAAACGCGATGACCTTCTAAAATACATATAATTTTATTATATTTCAACGTACATGGAAGTCCGCACTCATATTATCGGCAATACGCTTACATTTTTCAATATCGATTTCTGTAAAACCCACTACTGTCATTCTGGTACGTATACCTAAATTTACGGCTTTTTCTGTAAAATCAAGCATTGACTGATAAGCATTTTTATATCTAGGCTGGCAAAGTCTATTGTATATATCCTCGGATTCGGCATTAAGACTTATTGAAACCGAATCAAGACCTGCATCTCTCAATTCTTTAACTACATCCCTGTTAGGATATAGCAATTGTGCATGTCCATTTGTATCCAGTCTTACATAGGTACCATGACCTTTAAGCCACCGGATTAAAAATAGCATATCATCCAGACGGACTGTAGGTTCTCCAAAACCTGTAAAAACTATTTCCCGATATTTTAAGAAATTATTTTTTTCAAGTGCCTGCTTAATTTCCTCAACTGATGGTTCATATAAAAGACGCAGGTTGTACCCGTAAACTCCGTCCGATAGGTCTCGTACACAGAACACACACCTTGCAGTACATCGGTTTGTTATATTCAAATACAGGTTTCCGTGTGCTGTATAACAGATTGTCCCTTGTTTAGAGGTATTACTGTAAGAATTGACTGGCATATTAGCATATCCAATTTCCGCTTTCAACTATATCATACTTGTTCTCAAAAGCGTCTGGTATCTGTACAAGGAAATACATATACGCAATCATGTTATTATCAAGCCGGACTTCGTCCCTACAGAACCATACACCTTCAAACTCATCTATCGATACAAGTGTTTTAGAATACACATCATAGACCTCTCCATAAATCTTTGATGTGTTGCCCTCCACTACCCCCGGAAAAATACCAAAATCAAGCATTGTATATTCGTCAACTGTAGATGCAGAAGATATAAAATCAGCATTATTTAAAAGATTAGAATTCACACATCCAGATTTTAGTGTTCCATATACAAATACATACATAATTACATTGACCCCTGATTCATTTTTAAAAGTGTTTTTTTTACAACATCAGGTAACTGACCACACTGGATGGCTTTCATATGTTCCGGTGATGTATGCCTAATAGCTTTTGACATCATGTAATCAGAACGCATAAGTCTGTCCATGAGTTTTCTTATATACACTGCAGTCCTTATTTCCATACCCATCTGAGCTTTCCAGCGTTTTTCATATTCAGCAAGCTCACATTTACCATCTATGGATTCAGAAGCAGTTTCACCTGCAACTTTTCCAGCAACCATTGCTGTAGGTATTCCGCCTCCATTGGTAGCTATAATGTGACCTGCTGCATCTCCTGCGATAAGGGTATTGTCAGCTACCGTGTATTTAGGAGCTCCCCCTACTGGAACTATACCTGAAACTACTGAAACCACTGAACCCTTCTTTAATTTTTCACTTGCTATCGGATGCTCATACATAAATTTGTTAAGATAATCCCTTGCACACATGCCTTTTTTAAATAAAGTCTCTCTTATACCAACCCCAATATTTGCTGTATCACCTCCCTGGGATATTATCCATGCGTATCCACCGGGTACATAATCCTTACCAAAATACATTTCAACTGCGTTTCTGTCCACATCAACACCGCTTACTTCGTATTCAAAAGCAGTACCAATAGACATCGGGTCGTATTCACGGGACAAACCTTTACTCATTGCAACGGTTGAATTTGGACCATCTGCACCTATGATTATATCTGCATCAGTTGTAAAACTGCCAAAAACCCCCTCAAGTTCCAGCGTTGAACCATTAATTTCTGTTACTGTTGTTCCCGGCATAACCTGTACACCGGATTTTGCAGCTTCTTTTGCAAGATATTTATCAAAACGTCGCCTATCTATTGCATCTGCTGTAACATCAAATTGTTTTGAACAGCCATCCGGTGCTATAAAACGTTGGCAACTTGTTGTGGTGTGGATACATTCTGAAGGATATTCTTCAAGAGTGTAGGGTAATTCAGCATTTGGAACCAGTTCTCTTAATGTTTCATAATGAGGTAAAAATCCACCACATTGTAAAGGTGTGCCTATATCTTTTTTCCTGTCTATTAAAAGGACTGATTTGCCATTTCTGGCCGCATAATTGGCCGCTGTTGACCCTGCTGGTCCTGCACCCACAACAATTATGTCATACGATTTTTCAGGTATCATTGAACTCGAGATTTTATTGTTAATCTATCTTATAAATGTCTACTTGTATTTTAACGGTTTTATAAAAAACAAAGTTTCCGAAATTATAAATCTGGTTAATATAAACACCTGTTTTGGGATTAAATAACGTGGGGGTTATAGTATAGATTTAACAAATAAAGACAAAATTAGGATTGCAAATATTTGCCTTTCACATTTTCTTCCGGATGACAGTACAAACACTGATTTACAGATTACAAACTTGCTTGAAAATGAATTTACAGACAGTGACCGGATTAAATTCAGAGAACAAACGATAAAAAGGAATAAAAACACCAGATTAAATAAAAAAAGACTTTCTGAAAAACATCATGTTACAATGAATATGGTTGCTGAAAAAGATGGAAACATGCTCAAAGTCATATGTTATTTTATTGTTGTTGAAGGAAAGCGCACAGTAGAAGTGATAATAATCGGATACTACAGAACGGATTTGGTGAAAAACAAATTCCAGTTACGCAATATCAATTTTTATCCAATCTGGAAAAACTAAAACATTTCCAATAAACTATTTTTTTCCTGAAAAACCAATAGTTTCTGGCATTTTTCTACAATTTAATTTATAGCAAAACTAATATTATTAAAATTGCATTAAGACCTTAGGTTATTGAATGATAATAAAATGAGGTATAAAATATGTTTACAATAAAAAACCATCTGGAAATAGAAAACAGTAGACTTACCATAGGTGGTGTTGACGCTTCAAACCTTGTTAATGAATACGGCTCACCGATTTATGTTACAAACGAACAGAGAATAAGAGATAATTTCAGAAGATACAAAAAAGCTTTCCCTGATGCAGACCTATTTTATGCAGCCAAAGCCAATGGCAATCTTACCATCCTCAAAATACTGGCTGAAGAAGGTGCAGGTGCAGATGTTTTTTCTGATGGCGAACTTTATACAGCCCTGCTTGCCGGAATTCCTCGTGATAAAATACTTTTTAATGGTAACTCCAAATCAGACAGAGAATTATTGATGGCAGTCCAGACCGGTGTAAGGGTGTCTGTTGATTCCTTTGATGAATTGAACACACTTTCATCAATTGCAAAGAATGAGGGCAAAATTGTTGACATTGCATTTAGGGTTAATCCTGATGTTTCCCCAAAAACCCATCCCAAGATATCTACAGGTCTTAAAACATCCAAATTCGGAATACCTCACGAAGAGGTTGTAAGTGCATACAAACAGTCTCTTGATAAACCCGGTGTAAATCCAGTAGGAATCCATTGTCACATCGGATCCCAGATACTTGAAGTAGAACCTTTCGCCGAAACTGTAAACAAAATGATGGATCTTGTAGAGCAGATATCAAGGCTGGGTGTAGAGTTTGAATTTGTGGATATTGGTTCGGGTCTCGGGATTCCTTATGAGAAAAACATAGAAGTACCTACACCAAAAGACCTTGCGGATTGTATAGTTCCAATTTTCAATGAAAGGTGCGAAGCAGAAGGAATAAAACCAAAACTTGTTCTTGAACCTGGACGTTATCTGGTTGGAGACTCTACTATACTTCTTACCAGTGTAAATACTATGAAAAATGCTGCGAAAAAATTTGTTGGTGTCGATGCCGGATTTAACACCATGATAAGACCCGTGATGTATGATGCCTATCACCACGCAGTAGTAGCCAACAAGGCAGATAAAAACGCAGAAGACACCTATACTATAGTTGGACCTATATGTGAAACAGGAGACATCATGGCAACTGACCGTGAATTACCAGAAATAGAGAAAGGAGATGTGATTGCATTTCTGGATGTAGGTGGCTACGGATTTTCAATGAGTTCCCAGTATAATGGCAGAACAAGATGTGCAGAGCTACTTGTTAACAATGGTGATGTCGATATTATAAGAAAAGCCGAAACCTACGCAGACCTGCTTGCCAATCAGGAAGTTCCATCAAGGTTCTTGTAATCTTTAGTGGGAATTATTCCAAAAAGTTATTAAATGCATATGTATATTGCAGAGAAGATAGATATTGTAAATATAATAATAACCAGTATTAACCGAGTTGATTAATTTGACAATAAAGGAAGGAGACTTCATAAAACTATCATATACCGGAAAACTTGAAGACGGCATCGTGTTTGACACCACTGATGAAAACGTTGCAAAAGAAAACGGTATATACAATGAACAGGGAATGTATGGCGGAGATGTTGTTGTAGCCGGTGCAGGTCACACAATAAAAGGACTGGATGAAGAATTGATTGGAAAAGAAGAAGGAGACTCCGGTACAATAGAAATTCCTCCCGAAAAAGCATTTGGAGAACATGACCCTAAACTTGTAGAATCCCATTCAATAACAAAGTTGCAAGACCGTAATGCTTATCCAGGAATGGAAGTACAGATTGACAACAGGAAAGGCGTTGTTTCAAGGGTTATCGGTCGTAGGGTCCGTGTCGATTTCAACCATCCTCTGGCAGGAAAAACTGTCACCTATGATTATTCCATAGATAAAAAAATAGAAGACGATGATGAAAAACTGCAGGGTCTTCTTGCACTCTACACTGGAATGCCAGAAATGGATGCAAAAATAGAAAACAATACTGCTATAATTAATATTCCTAACGAGCTTACTTTCAACCAGAGATGGTTGATGGTCAAAGGCAGAATTGCAAGCGAACTGATGCAACATCTTGGCATTGAGGAAATCCAGTACGTGGAAAAATATCCTCCTGAATCCAGCAAAACCGAAGAATCCGAATCTGAAGAAACAGTGGCAGAAACTGAATCCAGCGGAGAATAAATTCTCTGCTGATTTATTTTATCAGTTTCTCTTACAATACCATTTTCAATCAAAACCCTTTTATGATATAAACTGTCATTTACGTCCGCAAATAAGCCGAGGTGGCAGAGTGGACTAAAGCGCCGGTCTTGAGAATCGGTGGTGCTGACGCACCTCGGGAGTTCGAATCTCCCCCTCGGCGCCATTTTTATTCTTTTTCTGCTTACATCAAAATAATAGTTCTCATTATCATTTATCCTTTCAAAAAAAATCGGCAATTATATATGCTCCTCTACCTAATTCCAATGAAAACAAATTGGAAAAGGTGATAATGTGATAAGCGTTAACGAGAAAGGACTGTATATAATCGATGAAATGCTTGACTGGGAAGAAGAGTTAAAAATAGAATCCAAAGAACTTGAAAATGGTGCTACTATCATTGACTGTGGTGTCAATGTAGAAGGTGGATACGATGCAGGCATGTATTTATCAAGGCTCTGTGTTGCTGACCTTGCAGAATTGACATACACAAAATTCGACCTTGATGGTGTCACTGTACCTGCGATAAAAGTAGCCACTGACCAGCCAACTATTGCATGTATGGCATCCCAATACGCAGGATGGATGATTTCTGTCGGCGATTATTTCGGCATGGGTTCAGGTCCTGCAAGAGCACTCGGACTCAAACCAAAGAGCCTTTATGAAGAAATCGGATACAAAGACGACATAGAAGTAGCTGTCCTTGTACTGGAATCAAGCACACTTCCTGATGAAGAAGTAGTTGAATACATAGCAAAACACTGCGGTGTTGAAACAGATAATGTCTACATTGCTGTAGCACCAACCTCCTCTATAGCAGGCTCTGTCCAGGTATCTGCACGTGTGGTCGAAACAGGCATCCACAAACTTGAATCAGTAGGATTCGATATAAACAAAATAAAAAGTGGTTTCGGTGTTGCACCCATTGCACCCGTAGTTGGTGGAGACACAAAATGCATGGGATCAACAAACGACTGCGTTATTTACTGTGGAGAAACATATTATACCGTTGAATACGGCAGTGACAATGTAGAAGAACTCGAGGATTTTGTAAAGAAAACACCATCTGCAAACTCCAGAGATTATGGCAAACCGTTCTATGATACATTCAAGGAAGCAAACTTTGACTTTTACAAGATAGATGCAAACATGTTTGCACCTGCAAAAATCACTGTCAATGACCTGACCAACAAAAAGACTGTGACAAGTGGACGAATAAATCCAGGTATACTTCTGGATTCCTTTGGCGTCAAAAATCTCTAACTGTTAGTTAATAATTGCTAACAGATTATTTGTAATCTTTATCCAGATTGTACAACCTCCTTGATGGTTGTACATTTTTTATTAAAGGGGGATTATATGGAAGTCTTAAAAACCACTAAGGGTATAGGTGGCCAACTTACAGGGTTCAGGGAATTAGTTAAAAATTCGAACAAAATAACATTTATCGGTTCACCGGGTTTCTGTACACCTTTTGCAGAACTGCTTGCATTCGTTATCAGGGAAACGGGAAAAGAAATGGCTTTTATACCCGGATTAAAATATGAAAATGCAAAATCCGTAATAGCTACAGAGGACGGTATGCAACTCAGTGATAAAACAGACCCAAGTGCGGATACTGTAGTATTACTGGGCGGGCTTGCAATGCCGAAAATGGGTATCGACCCTGCAGACGTTAATGACATAATAACAAAACTACAGGAAAATTCTGAAAACAAAATGATAATTGGTATATGTTTCCAATCGGTTTTCCAGGAACAAGAATGGGATAGTTATATTGATTTTGATTACATCATTGATTCAGACCTGACAAACAACACAATAAAATTATAACCAATATAATAATAACAGCAAATCAGTTATAACAACAAACCATTATATTTTATACAATAAATCTACTCATCAGTGATACATATGGAAAAAAGCACAAAAGATGAAATACAAGAAGTAAAGGGATTTCTTCCAAAAGCAATTAAATTCGCAGACGAAATAAATGAAGATTTTGCAGAAGGTATAGCAGAATTCTATCAGGCAATATGGGACGAAAGGGAAAACGGATTGTCCATGAAAGAAAAGCATATACTTGTATTCACAGTTGCCTGTGCCTCCAACAACGTGGAAAGTGCATCCAAAATACTTGAAAGACTCAAAAAATTCGGAGCAACCCGTACCGAAATCTACGATGCCATGATGATGGCTGCCTGGACTGGTGGAATACAGAATTTTACAAACGTAAGCAGTGAATTAATTGATAAAATGAACAAACTGGGTTTTGAATAAAACCAGTACTTATTTTATTTTTTATTTGGGTTTGTATATATAAGCATCGACTACTACATGATAAACTCCAGGTGAATATTTTTTAATCGTGCGATGTCCACAGATTTGTGCTGTTCTTCCAAATTCTGAAGCAACATTTTTTATCCTTGAAACTGGTCTTTCATAAAGACGGTTTTCAGGAACTGTTTCATGATAATGAAGCATACCACCAGACTCTTTGAGCGCTTTTATTCCGTATTTTAAATAATAGTGTGTTGTTCTAACATAACCCATCAAAACCCGGTCTGCTGTATTCTCTGGAGTATATAGACTGCAATCACCACAAACAGGAATTACTGTACCATCAACACGGTTTAGGTTTATGTTTTCCTGTAAATATTTAAAGGATATCGGATTTATCTCAATAGAAATGAGTTTTTTGGGTTTAGAATGCACTGCCATTGGTATGGAAAAATACCCTATTCCTGAAAACATGTCCACAACCAGTTCATCTTCTCCAAGTTTGCTCATCCGCTGGCGCTCATCCAGATTCCCTTTTGAATACATTATGTCTGCTACATCCAGTTTGAAGTAACATTGGTTTTCTTTGTGTATGGTTTCGGTTTCATTTCCGATAATAAGTTTTCTTTTGGGTCTTCTAAACTGTCCCTCTATACCAAAATCTTCTACTACCGACCTACATTTTGGATACATTTCAAGAAGTGTATAAGCAATTGTTTTTTTTCTGTGTTCAAGTTCTTCAGGTATTCTCACAATAATTAGATTACCCAAAACCTGCCAACCTGTTGGAAGATGTTGAATTTCAGTTTCTGGTACATATCCGCTAAGCTTTTCTTTTAGGGAACTGGTTACTGGTTTATAATACTCTGGTTCATCCTGTTCAATAACCTTGTAACCGTCCACATCATCATTAACCGGGATTTCGAGGTATTTGTCAGGATATTTTTTGCTTCTTTTGATTTTCCTGGATCTGTCAAGTAAACATTTTTCAGAAAGATAACAACGGATATATTCAACCTTCTCTTTTGGTATAAGGATTGCTTTATTCATAAATACCTCATTCGAACAATTGCGAACTTTTATATAGAGTGTAAATTATTTATTATTACGATGAATTATGGGAATCGTACAACTCTCTTTTCAAACGGAGACGGATTTGTTGCATTAAATACCCCGGTAAAAATTAAAGTTTTGGAATTACTCGAATCAGGTCCAAAATCCTTTGATGAAATCGTTAGGTGTACAAATAAAGCAAAATCTACGATATCTGTACATCTCAACGACCTGCGGCAGTACAATCTCATAAAAGAAACATCTGATGATAATGATAAACGCAAAAAAAACTATCATCTAAACTGCCAACTTATTGCATCTTCTTAGCAACCACTGGCCAAACACTATAATAATGTCTTACAGGTGTTTGGGTCTGCATTACCTGATGACCGCCGGTTTTTAAAACATGTATTTCAGGCTTTAAGATTTGGGTTCGAGTCGCATGGTATCGATTATGAACCTGTCATTAAAAATATTGGTAAAGACATAGGAACAAATCTGTCCGATAGTTTTGAATCAAACAATTTAAAAGATTTGCTTGATGAAATTGCGGTTTTCTGGAGTAAAAATGGACTGGGTGAAATCAATATAAACAATATTAACCCGCTTGAGATTGTTATTAATGACTGTTTTGAATGTTGTTCTGTGCCATCTGTTGATAAAAAACTATGTTCTTTCAGTGCGGGTCTATTGGAGGGTATTATTACCGGCAATTCAGGAATAGGGGGCACTATAAAAGAAACTGAATGTCAGGGCAATGGTCATAATCACTGCATGTACAAAATGATAAACCGATATTAAAATTATCCGTTACCTACAACTACACCAAGATCAGATATTAAAAGTTTACCTATTTCTGCAACTATCCCCGGACCATCTGTATCCTCACGACATACTATTGCATGTTCCATCACACCCAGACGTTCAATCCCATATATATCCTTGCCGTGACCTTTCTTTTTAATAGCTGATTTTAATTCCGAACGGGTTGCTGAATTTGCTATAACTCTATCTGTACTGGACTTTTTCCAGTCCCACCACATATCAATCTGTTTCTTTGTAAAGCGTGCTTTTGGATATTCCGAATTGTCTGTAACATCAACTGATACCGGTAAATAGGGTATAATCCCGAATCTGGATGCAATCTGTTCTACATTACCTGTACCTAGAGGCTTCAAATGGCTTTGTGGAATTGATAATTCTATACCTACATTAACTAGTATCCTGTCAGATTTAATTGACTGGATATATCCCTTGTATTCTTTACCGGGTTCAACTTTATCAACTGGAGTTTTATATTCACTCAAAAGATAATTTGCAGAAAATTCCTCATCTTCACCGGAAAGATCCACCTGAACCCAACCTTCTGGAGTAGCGGATACATCTACGGATACCTCCAGTTCTTTAAGGTCATTATAAATCATATTTTTTATAGAATGAATCGCACGCTCAGTATTTCTATATATTTGAAGAAGCAGTATTACAGACCTCATGGCTAATCCTTTTATTGATTTTGATTGATAATATTATCCAGACGCTGTCTTGTATCATTTAATGTTATAATTGCTATATCATCTACTGGATTCTGGGATGATTCTATCTGGTCTTCAAGTTTTTTAATATCCCTTTTAAAGGGTCCCAATTTGCGAGCTATAGCTTCATTATCTTCATTATTATTGGATAATTCTTCATAAATATTTTCTATTTTCAAACGCAGGCTCACTACTTTGCTGTTTATGGATTGATCTTTCTGATTCTCGGATTCTTCACTGGATTGTGATTCACCATTTTGAAAAGTAGTTGAAATGTTGCTGTCTGGACTATTTTCTTCAGTTTCATTTTCAAGTTTAAGGATTAAATTTTTCAGGGCGTTTACAACATCCATACCTCTGTCTGTAAGTTCTACATATTTAACACGTCCATCCATCTTAAACTGCACGAGTCCGCAATCTTCCATTTTGGACAGGATTTTGGTTGTATGAGCAAAAGTAGAATTGATTTCCTTTGTAATTACAGATGCATAGGTTCTTTCAAATGACCATATCGCAAGCAAAGCCAGTGTTGGTTTTTCCTGTAAGAACAGATTTTCTGCATGTTTTTCAGCCATAATGCACTCCTTAATAATATTAAAAATTGTACTTAATGTGTCTATTATATAATTTATTATATATTATTTTCTATACGTTATTTGGAAAACGATGAATGTACAATATCATTGATAACATCGATTCCAGCATCGGTTTTAAAAGATGTACCACTAAAATGTGTTCTTGAGGCACTATAACCGTTTCCTATGAGTAAATCAATTAACCTGTTCATGGATATAGCAGAAACACCCTGACGTTTACAGATAAGGTGCAAATCATAATAAGTAGGATATTCAAGCTCGTCCCTACAAAGTGTAATTATTTTTCTGGTGTTTTCTCTTTTATTTAACTGATGGTTATCAATTTCCTGTAATATTTCGTTGCAGAAGTCGGTTTCATGAAGAGAACCAAGCCACAAAGGTCCTCCAATACTAGTCTTGTTTCCGCATAAAGGACAGTTATTATCTATACTGACAGCGAGTCCATATACAGTTTTTCTGAAACCGCACTTATCACAGTGGGATATAAAACCCATGTGTTTAAGGGCATCATCAGCCCTTTTAGCCCCTTTTTTAACCTGTAGATATGTACGTATATAATGCCGAGTTGCATGAGATAAAAGCGGTATCATTGCTTTATCATATTTTGCAAATTCCCGTGCCACTTTCCCAAGAAGTATTCGTACACCCATTTCCCTGTGGTATTCATTGTTAAGGGGTACTGCTGAATATTTTCTGATTCCTGATTTTAAGTGAGCTCCACATAAAGGCGCTGTATCTGTAGCTGTTATTTCGAGTAAATGTCTGCTAGAAAAAATTGCAGATTCCAGATATGGTACAGGTGTCCCAAAGGGGTCAAGGTCTACTATATCATATCTGTTTTCGAATAAGAGTACATTGGCATTTTTGGAAAAAACAGTTGTCAGGTCTGAAACATCGTTTAGCTCTGCGTTTTTTAGAATTAGTTTATATGCTTCCTCGTTCCAATCGTTTAATGTAGTGTCTAAACCTATCTCATTTGATACCCTGATTCCCCGGGCACCAGATGCAGCAAGTGCATCTGCATATGTTACATCAGAAGGAGCTAATCCATACTTTGCAGACAACCTTTGTGAATAAACAGCATTTGCAACTACTGTAATATCCCTGTTCAATTCCATTTCAGGGTTATAAAAAACAGATGCAGAGGATGGAGGGAACGATGCATCCTGTGGTGGTTCGGGAATCCATATTTTTGTCAACCCTTCTGTGACATTATTATAACTCATCTGAAATTAATCAATATTAGGTTTTATTTTACTGTAATGGTTCCGCTCATCCTCTGTGAAAATGGTCTGACACTGAAATTGTATGTACCTGTTTCATTGAAAGTGTATTTGAACGTTTGTCTGTAAACTATAGTGGTGTTTTCCCAAAGTCTATCTTCACTTACAAGTGTAAACGGTCTTTTCGGGTCAGTCTGGAAATTTTGCCAGACCACAGTGTCACCTTTGTTAATTTCAACTTCTGAAGGCAATGACGCATAACTCTGTAATCTTATCAATACAGATTCTGGTTTTTTAGCCGGTGTCTCATTTGCAGTTTCATTGACATCAGGTGTTACATTAACATCTGTATCATTATCTTCAGGAGGAGTCATGTTGTTTTTTGAATTATTATCAACCGGTGGCGAATCCCCATCTGTTTCATTATCATCCGGAACAACTTCTCCATTTTCCACACATCCTGCAAGAATAAGAGGTATTAAAACCAGTATTATAGCAATGAATTTAGGTATCATATTTTACTCCAAAATATTAATGATTTTGAAAATTAATAACTTTATTGATTAAGTTTATTTATTTTTCTCCAGTATAGGTATATCACCGTTATATTCAGCCGCTGTAAGAAGTTGTACATTTCTTTTCTTAGCGGCCTCCCATACGCTGGATGTATGCTCTTTGTAAGATGAATCACGTAGAAGGTGGTGGTCATATATCATTATATCAAGGTCGCAGTTTTCAATTATATCCACCGCATTATCCACACTGCGCTTTAAATCTACATTACTTAACATATATCCAAGAAGATATGTTGCAGGTCCATCAAGTATTAATATATCTGGATTTTCATTGATTATCCATTGTGCATAGTCTTCTATAATCGGTCCCTGTAAATCCGAAGTATAGAGCAACTTGATATTGCGGTATTCTACAATTGTAGATATTAGCCATCCTGTCTTTGAATATTCTACACCGTGGAATAACGGCTCACTGAACTTTACTCTTGTATCACCTTTCTGAAAACCGCTACCGTCTGCAAAATTGACAGCATCAGATTTCACATTTATCCAGTTTGTTTTAGACCATTGACTACTTAATTTTGAAAACCATTTATTACCTTTTAAAATCAAATCCTCATTTGCCTGCTGACCACTGTAATTTTTGTTCTTTAAAATTTCAAGTTCATCGAAGGGATCTTTGAAACTGGTTTTTTTAGGTTTGGTATACTGTATCCGGTATTTTTTGATTTTACCCAGCCATTTCAGAAACTTTCTTGCACGTTCCCATTGTGAATAATTAATCCATTGATTGGGGTCTTTTACCCAGAGGTTTTTGCCTTGATAGAGATACCTGGAGTTATCATCAACCATTAGATGGTCGTAGTGATAGTGGCTTATAACAACATGTTCTGCATGTTTTGAAGCTTTCATAACACTTTCTTTTGCCTGATTAAGATAATCCGATTTAGCAAACTCAGAAATCGGAAAAGTTTTGTGCATTATTGCAGCACCTGGGTCGATTATTAAACTCGTATCTGGTGTTGTTACCAGTGTACAGGTAGATTTTGCTCCCATTGAATCAAACCATACCGGTTTAAATTTAATATAACTGTTATACATAAGTTATCCCTGTTTAGAATGTAAAACCTGATACCCGCAGATAAACAGCCCATATTACAAGTGCAACAAACCCCACTATCACAAGTAAAACATAAGTATACTTGGATATATCAAACAACTGCTTTGTACCTGAAAGATTAATAAGGATATTTTTGTTCAATGTACTGATAATACTTGCTATTACAGCAGTTTCTGCTGCTGTTGTAAATGATATACCTCCGTTAACGGCAAGTGTGGTTACAGAAACAGTTACCGCCGCACTGCTGACAAGACCACCGATAGCAGTTGCATAAATTCCTGTTGTTCCTGCAATATCATTTGCAAATTTGGCCACTATTAACAGTATCGTAAACCCTGCACCGAATTTAAAAGCCGGACCCAGTGCAAAAGGTGAATTTAATTCAAGATTTTCATCCACGGATTTGATATTTTTTCTTTTTGATAATGTTGTAAATGAAGATACACCAATTATAGCAAGATGGGGCGGTAACATTAACAATGCAGTCCTTCCACTTGGGTCAACTATAACCGCTATTATTATGTTTCTTACAAGCATTGCTGTATTGGATAGCAGAATACCTATATAACTAACATCTAATAAAGCAGGTTTATGTTTTGCTATTGAAGCAAATGCTCCAGCTGAAGCTTCACTATTGACAAATCCGCTTAAAATACCTGAATAATAAACACCTCCATGAGTTCCGAATTTTTTCAGAAATACATAACTGATAAAACTGATTGCTGACACGAGTACAACTATTAAAATTGCAGATTTCAGGTTCAATACACCAAAAATAGGCTGATCGGGTACAAGTGGATACAAGATAAATGCCACTGCCAGAAAATGGACAGCACTTAAAATGTCGTCTTCTGAAAGATTTTCCGCGAAAGAGTGAAGCGGTTTTTTCTCAATAAGTAAAAATGTAATTACTACCGCACCAACTATTGCAAAAAGGAAGTATTCTTTAGCAACCAGTATACCAAGTATATATGTACTAAAAAGTGCTATCGGACTGGTAAAACCGTACTGGTTGAAAATGATGTTTTTTGCATAGGCCAAAAAGATACATAGTAGTGCAAAAAAAGAAGTTGTAATAAGCAAAAATTCTAAACCAACAACCTCTGCTACATATATTGAAAGCATTCCGGTTATACTGGTTATAGCAAATGTACGTATACCTGCAAATACCTCACGGTATTTTCTTCGATGTTCACGTTCGATTCCCACAAGTATTCCTATTAACAACGAAAGAAAAAGTTTCTGGAGAAAATCCAGTAACTGTGGGTCGATAGCAAAATCCTGTATCCATTCCGTAGTAAATTTACCTCCTGATTGTGCATACTTATGCCTTTATAATCTGAACATCTATTTTAGGGGTGTTTTTCTTGTTTATATCAATCAATGCACCATAACCATCAGAAGCCATACCAGGATTTACTATAACTGACTTTCCATGTTCCATTACACCCCTTGCCTCATGGATATGACCGCAAACAACAAGATCCACTTTGTCCATGAATTTTACAATTGATTTGCAACCCACATTTCCTGCAGAAACCTCATCCAGTGTGCAATATGGTGGTGCATGTGTAAGTAATACTGTGATATTACCAGATTCTTCTGCACCGTTTAAAAGACTCTCCAGGTGCTTTTCAATTTCTTCTTCTTCGAGTTCAAAGGGTGTATTAAATGGTGTAGGATTTGAACCTCCAAAACCGATGAAAGTTACATCATCTCTGGTTACAGAGGTATTGTGAAGATTCACATCCAGCCTGTCAAGTAAATCAGGAAGAGATATAGGGTCACAGTTACCTGGTACTGCCAGCACCGGTGCTTCAAACATGCTAACCAATTCTTCAGCTTTTTCATCAGGTCCAAAATTTGTCAGGTCTCCAGCAATCAATACAAGGTCTATATCCCCTGATTTTTGCAAAAGTGGTTCTATTTTTGAATAATTCCCATGAGGGTCAGTAATTGTAAGTATTTTCATAATTCCACACTCTTTATTTTTGGTACACTACAAACAGTTAGAAGGTCTTAAGGTATTTTTGCAGTTAAGAAGCCATATTATATAATTTCAGGGTTTGTATACAACAATTGTAACATTATCTGTGGTTGTTTCAAGAGATTTTTCATACAGGTATTTAACGATTTCAGAAGGTTTTTGAGATACTACACTTTCAACCAGCACAGATTCACCAACATGGTCATGTAACCCGTCACTGCTTAAAACAAGTATTTCTTCTTCATCGATCTCTGTTTCATATGCATCAACATTAAATTGGTTTCCCATTGAGTGGGTTACAATATGGCTCATCGGATGATATCTGGCAGTTTCCTCATCTATCATACCCCGATCAAGGAGTCTCTGCACCATTGAATGGTCTTTTGTTCTGAATTTTATACCAGTTCCTACCACAGTGGCTCTACTATCACCTGTATTTGCTATTATTGCTTTGTTACTCCTCACAAACGCGGAAACAAGTGTTGTCCCCATCCCCTGTTTATCACCTACAGATGCCTGAATAACCTCATCATTGATACGTTCATGGCAATTACAAAGCAAATCTTTTATCTGTTCATCATCCATATCTTCTGAATACTGTTCCTTGAAAAACTCTTCCAGTTTCATAACTGCTATACCTGACGCTACATCTCCTGCTGCATGTCCTCCAAGACCGTCTGCTGCTGCAAGAAGATAAGCATCATCAATTTTCATCATCATGCAATTGTCTTCGTTATGGTCTCTGTTTCCAGCATCTGTAATTCCGGAAACATTACCATCAAGTGTTGTCAGATTATCCATATGTGCACCCTCTGTTATTATAGTTAGTTTGTGTAATATCTTTTATTGTGCTTTTACATAAATTTATAACAACTGAAAGCATACAAATCTATTAAAGGAGGGAGTGCCACGGAATCGTTTATAAAAGACAACCTCATGAATAAAAAGGTTGATATCTATTGTGGAGGACCCGATTATTTTAGAGGTAAGATAGTTGACTGTACCGATGGTGTAATTACTCTTGAATGGAATATAAAAGAAATAGGATATGAACACGTAATCCCCCAGACAGTAACAAAATACGATATAAGCCCCAGTGAATGGGAGATAAAAGAGGAAGGATACACATATATAATGGTAGATAAAATTCTGGCAATCTGGGAAGTAGACCAGCAGGATTAAACCGGCTAAGCAATCAGTTTTAAATATAAAAATATACTCTACTGCAAAACAAGTAAAACACAATATTGCTTAAAAACAAAACTGAGTTAACTGGCTTAGTGAGGATACATATGCGAGATTTTATAATAATAGGCCATAAAGCGTCAACATCAAGCGACTTTTCACTTAATGATTTACCAGGTTCTGCAGGACGAATGGATATATTATGCAGATGTATAAATTCTGCATTCTTCCTTTCCCATGACATCAGAAATGATGTACAGGTTCACCTTTTGTTGTTGGGAGAACCTGAACCGGGTAAAATCATACGTTTCAACGGTGAAAATATAAAACATCTGAATCCTGACGAAAGAAGCAGTGCCGCATTAATAAAAAAGGCACTTGAAAAAGATGCAGGAGAATCTGAAATCCAGTCTACACCCGGTGTATGGATACGCCAGGGCAGTATCGAGACTTTAATAAATGAATTTTATAATCAGGGTAGAACCCTTGCCTACCTTCGTGAAGGTGGGGATGATATAAGAACTACTGCAGGTTCATTAAATGATGCGGTTTTTTTCTTGGGAGACCACATTGGAGTTACAGAGGAAGAAGAAGAGATGATAATAAACGCTGGTGCAAAATTAATATCCGTTTCACCTTATTCTATCCATGCTGACCACTGTATACTAATCCTGAACAACGAACTTGACAGAACGCTTGAAAAATAAAACATATGCATCATACCAAGATTAATAAAATTACAACGTGTCAAGAACCTATTTTAAAGTGACCTATATGAACCTTATAGAAATTGCCAGAAAAATAATCCAGGAAGGAACTATCTGTGACCACTGTCTCGGACGACAATTTGCGAAACTGTCAACAGGTCTGGGGAATTATGAACGCGGAAAATCAATAAAAACCTATCTTACCATGGAAGGGGACCGCCTGCTTAAAGATGAAAATGATGACAGCCTGTTGAAAGAGCTTGCACCAATCAGTCCAATAGCCAGAAGATTGACAGATATAGAACCAGAAAATGAAACATGCTGGGTATGTCTCGGACTTTTCGATAATCTGGAACAGTGGGCAGAGCGTGCTGTTTCGGAAATGGATGCTTTTGAATACGATAATTTCCTTGTTGGCACCAAAATGAGCGGACTTTTAAGTGAAAATGAAGAAATTTTATGGACTGAATCCGGAACTACCTATGCAGAACAATTAAAGTCAGAACTAAACCGTGAGATAGGAAAACGTATCAACGTGATGACAGGAAAAGAAGTAGGATTCGAAAACCCCGACATCGTGGTAATGCTTGACCTCACAAAAGAAGACGTTTTGCTCGAGGTTCGTTCTGTTTACATATACGGTCGCTACCGCAAACATGTTCGAGGCATACCCCAAACAAGGTGGCCCTGCCGCAGTTGCAGAGGAAAAGGATGTCAAGCATGCGAATACACCGGAAAGCAATACAAGGAATCTGTTGATGAACTTATCAGTAAACAGGTGATTAATAAACTCCAGTGCATCGATACTAAATTCCATGGGTCAGGACGTGAAGATATTGATGCCCTTATGCTTGGTGATGGGAGACCCTTTGTAATCGAGGCTGTAAGACCCACATATCGACATTTTGATATCAATAAACTGGAAAATGATATTAATGAATACACCAACGGAAAAGTAGAAGTTACAGACCTACAAAACGTATCCAGAGATTTGATTGAAACTCTGAAATCATCTAACGCGGATAAAGTTTATAAACTTAAAGTTACATTCAAAGAGCCAGTTTCAGAGGAAAAACTTAAATCAGCCATTAACAATCTTAAAGGAGTAGATATTGAACAAAGAACTCCTCAACGTGTTTCACACCGACGAGGCGATTTGGTTCGAAAACGTCGTGTATATGATATAGAATTATCCGAATTAACCGATAGTCATGCAGTAATCACCGTAAATTGTGAAGGCGGGCTTTATGTAAAGGAACTGATTTCTGGTGATAACAGACGTACTGAACCAAATCTGTCAAATATAATCGGCACACAGGCTGATGTTACAGAACTTGATGTTATCAACGTTAATCTATAAAAAGGAGGAAAATTATGCCAAAATCAGAAGGTGAAAGATGCTCCACACGAAGTAAACTAAGAAAAAGTGTGCGTGAGAAAGGACTTTCTCCAGTGAGCAAAGCAATACAAAAATTTGAAAATGGACAGATGGTCCATATCGATATAGACCCCAGTGTCCAGAAAGGCATGCCAAACCCCAGATTCCAGGGTAAAACAGGAAAAGTTATAGGACAACGTGGAAGAGCTTACCTGTTGCAAGTAAGAGATATGGATTCGTTAAAACAGGTTATATCTCTGCCAGAACATCTAAAACCACAGAAGCAGAATTAAATGTATTATTTACTTTTAGGTAAATAATATCTTTTTATATCAACAGATATATTTATCTGATAGGTAATCAATCTGGTAGTAATTAGTCCAGATTAGGTTAAATCTATCCGAATTTAAATTTTAACAGAGTGTATCTCAATGATAGTCAAAGAAGTCCTGGATGAAGAGTTAATGACACTGGCTGAAGTAAAAGAAAGCCTCAATGAAATCATGGAAGAGCGTAGTGAGCGTGGGGAAGAACTTGGGTACGAACTAAGAAAATCAATAAACCATGCTGAAATTTTTTCAAAAATAAGCGCGGAAAAATCAAGGGAACTGGTTAACAATCTCCTAGAACTGGAGAAAATGAAACCAGAAATAGCTGTCAAAATAGCTGATATTCTGCCAGAAACAAGGGATGAATTAAGAGCTATATATTCAAAGGAGAGATACACTTTATCAGAACAGGAACTTGATGATATTTTAAATACTGTCAACGAGTCTCTGGAACAAAGCTAAACATTAACACTCATAAAATCCTTATAGGGATATTGAGTGGTATATACAAGATGTAGAGTTACCGGTGGGTATATATGAAAAAAAGGGGAAAACCGAAACAAAAAGAAGATTATGCATGGGTTCTTGATTATTTGCCCTATGGAAACCCTAACGATACCAGACCTGCTCATCAGAAAAAACCCCTTTTGCAGGGAGTGGGCGACAGGTACTTTGTATTGATGGAAATGGTTCCCAAAGAAGGTGTTTCCCCGGAAATACAGTCCCGTGTCTATATTGGCGATGGTGAACGAAAGATTGTTGACCACGTCAAACACAGAATAAGTTATGATGACTTAAGTCATGGCGCACAGCTTGAACTTCCTTATATACTTGAAAATACTGTACAGGAGCAGGAAGACAGGTTTGTCAAATTCTTTAATGATGCCCACCCAATAACCACCAGACTTCATATGCTTGAACTTCTACCGGGTATTGGCAAAAAACTGATGTGGGCAATAATTGATGAAAAGAAAAAAGGTAACTTCAAGGATTTTACCGATTTACACAACAGAGTCAGTGGAGTCCATCATCCGGTAAGGATTATTGCAAAGCGTATTGAAGAAGAATTAAAGGATGATAATATCAAATATCGGTTATTTACAGCCGAACCACACCATCCAAAAAAGAAAGAAGAATAATCTTTACGTTAAAACTTATTATCGGCCAATTCCGATATTTTTACCTTTTAAGTTAAAATATCCAGCAAAATGGATTCGATTTTTTAACCACCCATTTTTTGATATAATTACCAGATATTTTTAAATTAGACGCAGAATTTATCTAATTTTATAAAAAATAGAGAATTAATTTATAAGGAAGTTGGTTAAAGATATTTTTTATGAAAACTTTTTTATTAAAAATTTTCTTTATCCATTAGATTGGATAACATGCCAGATGAAAAAGGTGACCAGCAATATAATGATTTTTTTAACCTTTTTAATAGTATGAATGATGCTGCTTTTGTTCATGACCTGAAAGGTAATTTTTTAGAAATTAATGATACTGCTGCTTTAAGATTGGGGATTCTAAAGATGAGTTGCTTTCAATGGGACCTCAAAACATTGATTCTCCTGAATATGCAGAAAAAGTCGCGGACAAAATTAAAAAAATAAACAAACACCAGGAATTAACATTTGAATCTGTTCATGTAACAAAAAATGGTGAAAGAATTCCTGTTGAAATCAATTCCAAAATTATCCATTACAGAAACCAGTTTGCAATATTGAGTATAGCACGTGATATTACA
>NZ_JAHENT010000152.1 GCF_018609725.1 Methanohalobium sp.
AATTTATCCTTTCTTGGTCTACTTCTGTTTTTCTTACAAATTTCTTTCTGCATTCTTTCCAATTCATAAAATCTCCTGTCATTTTATCTTAAAACTCCCATAAAGTTTAATTCCATTTATAACATTATTTAGTAGATTTTTGTTTAACTCATTTATATCAGATTTTACAAAAATCTGGATTTTATGTCCTAATTTTTCTTCATAATAAGATAAATCAGTAATTTTTTTGATTGAGCTTTCTATGAAGATGTCTATGTCACTGTCTTTAACAGAATCCCCTTTTCTGATACTTCCATAAAGAATTATGCATGAAGGATTCATCTCTTTCACTAGTTTTTCAATTAATCCTGAAGAAACAATTTTTTCTGTGAAATAGTTTATTTTTTTGATTTTGAAATATCTGCTTTCTGAGGCCTCATTTTCTTTTGTTATTAGATTTTGGGATTTTAGGTCTTTTAATTCTTTATGTACTGTGGTTTTCGGAATTCCTGTTTTTTTGGATATTTCTCTGACTGTAAAATTTTTTTCAGGATATTCAAAAAATAATTCAAGTATTTTCAGGTTGTTTTGTCCCATTTTATGAACATATGTCCCTCATTATGTACATAATGAGCATAGGAGTTTTAAATAATTTTTTACAAAATCTCTTTTTAGACTGTTTTATAGATATTTCCCTTGTTTTTCCTTTTGCCATTTCAAATTTTCCTTATTTAGTTTTATTTTGTGTCTTTCCCGACGACAAAATTATTATGGTAGTGATTTCTAAATATATATGTATAAAATATATTTTTTTATTATATGTTTTTTTAATTAATATATTATATTTTAGGTGGGGGATATTAAAAAACCTTTTGGTAGCTAAATTCTAGTAATTTGTGTTACTGATAAAGTAATAGCGAAAGATTTATAAATAAACCCTTGATTATCGGCTATATGACAAGGGTTATTGCTGTAATATACAGTAAGTTTTTTAAATGAAAACAGACTTTGTTATTGTACACTAGAGAGAAATCTCTGGTAAATAAAATATTAAACCTAATATGGTTAACAATATAATTGCCCTAGGCAAAATAATTCACAGAAGTGAAAGGAGGTTAATATATTAAGAAATGAAATTTAATTTTAAGAAGATATCAGCTGTTGTTGCTGGTGCTCTTATGACTGGTATGGCTATGGGTGGTGCTGTAAGTGCAGCTAGTTACCCAGCTCCATTTGTAGAAGATGGTGTAGCAAGCTCTAACGCAATTGTTTATGGTAGTGACGCTATGGATCAAGACCAAGTTGTGTCAGGAAATTTACAATCAGACTTAGACAGCTACATAGAAAGTACTTCTAGTTCAAGTTCTGGTCTAGGAGAGGAATACGAACTTATTGAGGGGACAGGAAACTCTTTAACTTTAGGAGAATCTCTTTCAGACGTAGACACAAAATTTGGTGCAGATGAACTTCCAACAATCCTTGCAGATGGAACTTTGGAAGACCAATCTGTTGACTATGGTGAAACAGAGGAAATTGACTATGACCAAGAACTTAGTTTATCAAGTCACTTTGTTGAATACTCTTCACTTAGTGATGAAGAAGACTATGCTGTAAATACAGATGCTGCTAGTGACCAAATGCCAGTGCTTAACATAGACCAATCAAGTGGTGATGCATACAGTTTGACAGTGGATTTCACTAGTGCTATAAATGCTACTGCATATGATGATAGTGAGGCATTCACTGTTGCTGGAAAAGATTTAACATTTGACCCACAAATGTCAAGTGATGAACTTGTTTTATTCGAAGCTACTGAAACTGTTAGCATTGATGCAGGTGAATCAAAAACAATCGACGGTGATACTGTTGAAGTAACTGGAGCTAACACAGATGCTAGCCCTGCTACAGCTACATTGATAATAAATGGTGAAAAATACCAAGTTGAAGCAGGTGACAAGGAAGAAGGATTTTACGTAAGTGACATCTTTGTTCAAACAATTCCTGAAAAGACAGCTTCTGTTAAACTATTCGCTGGAAGTAAGAAGTGGGTTTTAGATACACTTGATGGCACTAGAGGAGACATAGAAGTAGATGGAACCACTATGGAAGGTGTTCAAGCATCTGTTTCTGCAGGAAGTAATAATACGGAAACAATCAATTCCATAACTTTCCATGCACAGCCTTATGACTTAGAAGCAGATGAAAAAGACTATCTTGAAATAGGAGAAGAGTTAGAAGACCCTCTTTTCGGAAGTTTCAAGATGTTGTTTGACAGTGTTGAACCAGAAATGAAAGCTGACACAAAAGGAAAAGTTAGTCTTACAGGAGGAGATACTGTTGAAATCTCTTTCACAAGTAGAAACGGAAATGAGTACTCTATATCTCCAATGGAGATAAACAGTAGTGGTGATGCCGTTATAGCTGGAGAGAATTGGTACACAGACAAAGTCAATGGAACTTTGAGTCATGTGACAAAGGACAGTATCTTTATAACTAATGAAGGGACTGGTTCAGCAGAAGAAACTCTAATCTATCAAATCACAAAGATAGATGATGGTGACTCTGGATCTAACGGAGATGAAGAAGTTGTTTTTGAAGAGTTATCTAGTGGTTCTAGTGTAGTTGTTTCTGATGAAGAAGAGCTTGGAGACACTGATTTATACGTTCCAGACTTACCTCAAGGTGTTGCTTCAGACGCTACATTCGCTTTAAGAGACGGAGGTCCTGCTGCAGCAAATGCTTCAGTAAAAACCGACTTATTCACAGAAGAAGGAATGAGCATAGAAATCCCTTTCTTGACTAGCTCTTCTACTGTTATAAATATGACAGAAGATAGAGAAGGTGAATTTAACCTTGACTCTGAAGGAATCACTCCAGCTACTCTTGATGTGAATGTATCAGCAGATAGCAGTGACGAAGTTCTAGAGCTTAGAACTATGCCTGGTGCTAACTTTAGTGATGTATCAGTAAGTGACACAGATACTGAATACGGTCTATCTGACTTCGGAACTTATTACGAAGCAGACACTGACGCTTACTCTTCTGTAGAACTTTGGTTACCAACAGAAGATCTTACAACATACAATGTGTACTTCTCAAGTACTGGTGGAACAAGTGACTCAGGCAGTGGAATCGGTGACATCTTAGTTACTGATTCTGAAGTAGACAGTGTTAGTGACAAGAATTTGATTGTTGTTGGTGGTAGTTGTGTAAACACAGCTGCTGCAGACTTATTAGGTGTTGACTACAAGACCTGTGGTGAAGACTTCACAGAAGCTACTGACATCGGATCAGGTCAAGCCTTAATAGAAGGTTACTCTGACTCTGATTTGACAAGCAAACAAGCAGTTCTTGTAGCTGGATACAGTGCAACTGACACTTCAAACGCTGCTCAGTACTTGATGAATGAGAAACCGGATACAAGCCAAGCACACAAGGT
>NZ_JAHENT010000153.1 GCF_018609725.1 Methanohalobium sp.
ATTCGTGCAGATTCCATTCTTCAAATTGAAAAACCAAATAGAATATAAATGCGAAGATGTGGGCATCAACGTGAAGTTTCAGGAGGAATCCTACACATCCAAATGTTCTTTTTTAGATGATGAAGAAGTCAACAAGAAACCTTACTACCTGGGTCAAAGAATAAAAAGAGGTTTATTCCGGTCATCAAATGGTACAATCATCAACGCCGATGTGAATGGAGCTTACAACATCATGAAGAAAGCAATTCCTGGAGCTGTGAAGGGAATAGAGGGTGTGGCGTTACACCCGGTGAGGTTATCTCGCCAATGTAATTGATAATAAAAATTGATGTTTATGTTTATCAATTTTATCAATTGCAATAACGTGCTGTGAAGTGATGAATCAGCTTGGAGGAGAGTTTTCTGTAGATGCTTCAGATGAAAGTGATGCTAAATTTGCTGTTAAAGGTACAGTGTGTCCCTGGGGCACAGAACAGGCGAAATTAAATCCAATATTGTGCAGGTTAACAAAAGGTATTATATCAAAAGTTGTATCAAACGTTTATGATAACGCAAGGGTTGAAACCTTAAAAACCATGGGCCATGGAGATGACTGTTGTTATTTTGAAGTATTTATCCCAAACTAAATATGACATAAATAAATCAGCGTTCGAAATCATTAAATACCATACTGTATTCACAATATTATAATTATCAAATACTAAAATTGACAATTTTAAGTTGTAGTGGTTTAACTTGATTGATTCGTTATTAGATGAATACGGCGTTATAGGAGGAGACCACGACCAACATTTTCTGGTCGATGACAATTTCCTCAACCAGATTGTAGATTCTGCTGAACTAACCGAAAATGATACTGTTCTTGAAATCGGTGCAGGAATAGGCAATCTAACAGAAAAAATCGCAGAAAGAGTTCACAAACTTTATGCTGTAGAACTGGACCCTGATCTGTGTGATATTTTAATTGAGCGTTTTGCAGACTATGACAATGTGGAAATTATAGAAGGCGATATTCTTGATATTGAATTACCCGAATTTAATAAAGTAGTTGCAAATTTACCCTATTCGATTTCTTCACATATTACTTTCAAACTTTTAAAGCACGAATTTGAACTTGGGATACTGATGTATCAGTACGAATTTGCCAGAAGAATGGTATCACCGAAAAATTCAAAAGATTACAGTCGATTGACTGTTACTACCAATTTCTTTGCAGATGCCTCTATTATAATGAAAGTTCCACGCTCTGCATTCAAACCGGCTCCAGAAGTTAAATCTGCAGTAGTCAAATTGATACCCAGACCTGCATCCTTTGATGTTGTTGACGAGGACTTTTTCCTCACATTCGTCACAGCAGTATTCGGGCAGAGGCGGAAAAAATTAAGAAACGCCATTCTAAACACCAACAGTAAACTGGGCATTGCAAATGTGAAAGATGTAGTTAATAAATTACCTGATGAATACATGAACAAACGTGCTGAAAATCTGGAACCTTCAGAACTTGCCTATATAGCAAACCAGCTTTTTAACTTCAAAACAACTTAATAACCATGGCAAAAATAGAATACAAAAATACAAGTGTACAATTTGTAGACAATGTCTATGAACCTGCTGAGGATACATTCCTTTTAACTGAATCTGCTTTTAACTACATTAAAGACGGTATGAATATACTGGAAATCGGTACAGGTACCGGATTTGTATCTGCTGTTTTAAAAAACAATTTTGAAGTTAATATTGTCTCAACAGAAATAAACCCTGACGCTGCACAATGCGCAAGGTCAAACGATGTGGAAGTTATAAGGACTAATATGTTTGATGGGCTAAAACCCATCCAATGTTTTGATCTTATTCTTTTTAACCCACCTTATCTTCCTACAACTGATGATGAAAAAGTTCCGGGTTGGATTAACTATGCATATGATGGAGGTATCGATGGATGCGATGCCATCAGAAATTTTTTGGATAATGTATGCAACTACCTTAAACCAAACGGGAGTATCATGCTTCTGGTTTCATCGTTTTCTGGAATTGATTACATAAAAAAGATGATGGAATCATACGGATTTGAAGTTTATTCCACCAGCAGGGAAAGATACTTTTTTGAAGAACTGGCTGTACTTTATGGTATACATAAAATTAAAAATTTATGTAAACCCGTCCATTAATTCATCAGCCATTGACGGGTCAGTTTCTTGATCTACAAGTGTTCTAGATTCAAGAACCGGTAGATTGTCCTCAAATGTTGGTTTACCTTCTCTCTTATAAAATACTCCTATGGGTATATTATCTCCCCATTCCATCGATTTTTCAAATGCTTTGGTTTTATCATTTGGATTATAATCAGTTTCTTCCAGTTTATAAACCCTTTCTTTATACCATTTAAATGTATTCAATCTATTAAACGTTACACACGGTTGAAGTACATCAACAAGTGAAAGTCCCTTATGTTCGATAGCTTGTTTGATAATTCCTGAAAGATGCTTTACATCACCTGCAAAACCTCTGCTTACAAATGTACAATCAAGGGATATAGCAGTTGCAAGTGAATTAAAAGGGGTGTGCATTACTCCATGTTTTTGGACTTTTGTTTTCATTCCTATATCGCTTGTGGGAGATGCCTGTCCTTTTGTTAGACCATATATCTGGTTATCATGAACAATTACAGTTATGTTGGGATTTCTCCTTACTGCATGTATGAAATGGTTACCCCCTTCACCATACATATCACCATCTCCCCCTACAGCTATAACATTCAGGTCATGGTTAGATACCTTGGCACCTATAGCCGGTGGAATAGCACGCCCATGAAGACCGTTGAACACATTACACCGTAAATAATGCGGCAGTTTACCGGACTGTCCTATTCCTGATACTATAAGGATTTTATGAGGCGGTATATCAAGTCCTGAGAGTGCATTTTTTATCGATGTAAGTATCCCAAAATTACCACAACCAGGACACCATTCAATCTCTACTTTATTTTTATAATCGCCTTTAGATGTCATTATAATACTCCCCTGTTATCAAGCTCGTTTACAAGATATGCCGGTGTAAATGGTTTACCATCATATTTCAACACATTATCGGTCATGGATACCCCTGCTTCCACCTTCAAGATATTGGAAAATTGACCTGTTGCATTGTTTTCAACACATATCAGGTTGGAAGTAGTAACCTTTTCCAGTATGCTTTTTATGGATGTTGGTAATGGATAAACTTCGTTGAAATGTACAAGGTTTATATCCACCCCTCTACCTCTTAGTATATCCACCGTTTCTGTTAATGGTCCATAGGTAGAACCCCATCCTACAAGAGTTGTTTTCGCAGATTCTGAACCATATATTTCAGGTTCTGATATATCCTTTTTAAGCCCATCCAGTTTATTAAGACGTTTTTTATGCATCTTTACACGATTGTCTATGGTCTGGTCAATATGACCATATTCATCATGTTCATCACTATCAGCCACTACAAGTGAACCAAATTTACCCGGCAGTGCTCTGGGAGATATGCCTGAAGTTGTGAATTCATAACGTTTGTATTCTTTATCCTGTTCAGCTTCTGTATTTTCTGTCAGTAAATGTTTGTTGATTCTGATTTTTGATGTATCGAATTTATCACATGTAAATTCAGAATCTGCAAGATACTGGTCACTTATAATAATGGCAGGAATCTGATATTTATCTGCCATATTGAACGCTTTTGATGTGAGATAAAATGCATCATCCGGGGTTTTTGGCGCAAATATACATCTTGGAAATTCTCCCTGTGATGCATGAAGTGCAAATTCCAGGTCTCCCTGTTCTGTCATTGTAGGTAAACCAGTTGAAGGTCCGGGTCTTTGTCCCAGAAATATAACAACAGGTGTTTCGGTTACTCCTGACAATCCTACAGCTTCAGTCATTAAAGAAAAACCACCTCCTGATGTGGTCACCATTGAGCGTGCA
>NZ_JAHENT010000154.1 GCF_018609725.1 Methanohalobium sp.
CCGGGCTATAGCACTTGAGAACCTCAACGGTTTTCGTCCGGAAGCCACGGTTACTAAAGCGCAGAGAGGTAGACTGGGCAAATGGGCGTTCTCTGAATTAACCGAGTTCATCCTATACAAATCAAAACTTGAAGGAGTGCCTGTAGTGATTATCAACACGATGTATACCTCGCAGCAGTGTTCTGAGTGCGGGTATGTCAACAAGAACAACCGTCAGAAACAGGCAAACTTCAGGTGTAAGAACTGCGGTCATAAAGAGGACGCTGATTACAATGCTTCGAAGAACATTGCACACAGAGGAGCTGTCAGCCTTCCTAATGTCCTCCGCTTAGCTTCTACTAGTTGAAGTTAAGAGATGGAAGGACAAGCTAACCGCTTCAGCGGTTAGTAGCTGACGCGGGCGTTCATTTTCTGGAATATCATGCATTTTGATTTTGTAATCACTCATAAACGTTAAAATAATTTAAAAATTTAATAAAATATTCGGTTTCTTGAATTAATAATTTAATCTGGACAAATAATATTAATAGTGGTTGCGGGATAATACTAAAGTTAGGAGGAAGTGTATTGGTATTTGAGGATGTTGGAACATGGGATATTCTGACTGTTTTGGCTATAGTTTTTGTTCTTTATGCACTTGTATATCCACAGTATCAGATGAAAAAGGTTAAAACCCAAAGACTTTCCATGATTAAAAAACTTGAACAGGAATGGGGGACAAAGGTTCTTACATTAATCCATCGAAAAGAAGCAGTATCGATGTTTGGGCTTCCGGTTTATCAATATATAGATATAGAAGATGCAGAATCGATTCTTCGAGGGATACGCAATACAACTAAAGACCGCCCGATTGATATCATTGTTCATACACCTGGTGGTCAGGTACATCCAAGTATTCAGATAGCACGTGCACTTAAAAACCACAAAGGACATACAAGGGTTATGGTACCTCATTATTCAATGTCTGGCGGTACTATAATAGCACTTGCGGCTGATGAGATAATCATGGATGACGATGCGGTAATAGGGCCTATTGATCCACAGTTAGGTGATTTAATACGTGGTACATATCCTGCACCGTCATGGATAAATGCTGCATCACAGAAAGGAGCAAATGCTGATGATACCACAATTGTTCTCAGCGATATATCAGAAAAAACAATGAAACTTATGCGTAAGGTTTCTAATGAGCTTTTGGATGGAAAAATAGAAGATGAAGAAAAACGCAATTATGTAGTTGAAAAACTTGTAAGTGGGGAAATGGTACACATCACTCCTATATCCGCATCAGAAGCGGCTGAGATTGGGTTGCCTGTAAGTACTAACCTACCGGATAAAGTACATGAGTTCATGAAATTTTACAGATCTGTCAAATCCAGTGTAGAATACATAGAATAAATCCAAAATCAGTTATAAACTCAGGTGTTTGTTATGAAAGAAAATCCAGATGATGAATTTAGAATTTGTTCCAATTGTGGATACAAAAAGGGATTCCATGTATGTTTCAAAAAAACTGAAAATTCAAAGTTTAGAATTGGTCTAATCTGCCCATCATGTGGTCAGAGTTATAACATAGACTGGATAACTTCAGATATTCCAGAACTTGATGTAAAATGGGAGAACAATTACGGATGAAAAATTTAATTTAGTAATGGATAAAATCCATGTATTTCAGTATTTTCCTAGTGAATAATCTGCCATTATTTTGAGGAACTCTTCATCTGCTTCAATCAAAACACTTTGAAACATTGCTACATGTATCTTTTCCTCCTTTGCAATGTCCAGGAGGACTGTTTTAAGATCTTTACTATCGGTTAGGTTAGCCATTTCTTCGTAAAGATTAGCAGCATCCAGTTCAGCAATTATAGCAGCTCTAAGGGTTTCTTTATTTACATCTCCTTGTTTAATCCTTTCAAGATCTATGGGTATCTCTGATAACACACTCTCACCCCATAACCAATAGTTTTTCATCCATGATAAACTTTGTCTTGTTTCAAATCAAATTTATAAAAATAAATCAACTACTAAAAATATAATATTATTATAGAGGGTTTAATTTGACAGGTATTAAAAGTAAAAACGGATTAATCGATCAGATTAAGAAAAACTACTGGATGGAGGCTGATATGGAACAGTTAGTAATCTGGGAAACTCGTATCAAGTTAAAAGGAGACGAAAAAGAATCACTTGATACACTTGCTTATGAATCGGAAGAGCACAAATTTCTACTTGAGAAATGGATTGAAATTATGAATCTATCAATACCTGAAACACGCCCGAGAGGAATTCCTGAGGAAAACTTTGATTTTAGCAACCTTGATTCCCCACAGATGTTTGATGTTATACAGAATTATGAAATAATTTTAAGGGATTCCTACACAGATTTAAGAGATATTGATGAACCAGTATTGAAAAAGTTAATTCCTGATGAATCATATATCGATGATTTTCGCTCAGATATGGGTGAATTAGTATCAGAGGAGCAAAACCATATTAATATATGCCAATCTCAGATAGGCGGATTTAAATCCATATATGGTTAATATTTTAAAAACAGGATACATCACAACCTTAAATAGTTGTGATGTCTTGGATAATTATTTTTTGAATTCGGTGTATCCACATTTTCCGCAACTCAATCTGTCCTTGTGTTCGGCAAGAAATACGCCCACACCACATCTTGGACAGAACTGGTGTGTTCTTTCGATGTTGTCGCCATCTACTTTATAATATTCATATACATTTGCCATTTAATCACCTTTTATGCTTCAGATTCTGTTTCTTCTGGGGGTTTATTTCTTTCAATAATGTAGTCGCATTCAACAGATTTTAAAGTGTTAGCATCATCGTATATCTTAGCATACCCTCTTGCTTCCTTTTTGCCATATTGATTGTCTATATCTTGGACAACTATCAATTCTGATGATATATCCATCATGGCTGCAAGTTTGTTTTTGATTTCGTTCCTTGAAGGAGTTGCTCCATCAAATGTTGTTGTAAAATCGATTTTCCTTCTGTTTAGCAATGGATTGTGGTTATCTTCATTTATTTTTATTTCCATTTAATTTCCTCCATAAATTGTTAAGACTATTGTTGGTGTTTTGGAATTCAATTATTTTGTTCATTAAATCTTTTATTTCTTCTTTTTTTGATTCGGTGATTTCGACCAGTACTACACCTTCGCCGGGTTGTCCATAAAGAACAATTGAATTTATCGGTGCCAGCAAAATTGCCGGCAGAGCCGCCAGGTCTTCTTCACCATTGACAAATATTCTCACGTTTTTGTCAGATAATACAGCGCTTTCTATATTGTTAACCAGATCTTCGGTTATAGTACCTGATGGGTTATCTACAGTCGCCTGTGTAAATCTATGATTTTTATCAACACGATCGGGTGTAGGTTTACGATTTGTCCGGTTGTCGATTATGTAGACATCTGGAATAATTCCAGATTCGATTAAGTGGAATGTAGTAACATCACCTACAGATATAAGTTTTGTGGAGTTTTTGAGCTGTTGCTCCATTTTTTTAATGGTATCATTACCTGTACCCAGAAAAAGCTCCCCAAAATATTTGCGCAATGTTGGGCGAAATTTTTCAGGTAATATAATCTGAGATCCCAATATTATCGCACCTTTAGAGCGTATTTATCCGGCATTTCTATTCCGATTTTTTCTGCGATTTTGGATCTTTTTGGGTCAATGATTATAACAAGTCCACTCCAATCAGAACTAAGGTCACTTGAACCGCATACAGGACAGACTTGGTTGAGAGTAATTCTATGGCATTCCCGACAAACCTGTTCGCTCATTTATAAAAACCTCCTGGTAAATATCATTCAACAGCTTTTGCTGTAGCCTGACGTTCTTCTTCAAGCCACTGGAACTGTCCAAGACCAACTTGGCGCATTGTAAGACCTATTTTACTTTCTCTCGGGTCTCTTTCATTTATACTGACTGCAACGATACGGGCTCTTAAATAGTCACCTTCTGCAAGTGCACGGTTACTGTTTTTGCTTATAAGTCTTGCATTTTTGCTGTCATAGGACATGAAGTCATCGGTAATCTGGCTGACATGAAGTAGACCATCCATTGCACCAAAGCTAATAAAAGCACCGAAATCCACAATTTCTACAACTTTTCCTTCAATGACCTCCTGCATCATAGGCATGAATACAATCGCTTTGAAAGTTACATCATAATACACGGCACCATCGCCCATTATAATGTGACCTTCACCTATTGATTCTATATCAGTAATAGCAACAATAGATCCGTTTTTCTTATCAATTCTCCCCTCTAACTTGCTTTTTAGCGCGTCCTTAACACTGAGTGTTTCATCATCTCCCAGTCTGTCGGGTGATATGCGCACCGTGTCTACAAGTTTCATTTTTTTATACATTTTTTCTCTCCGGCAAATGTGGTTTCGATTAAATTTTTAATTCGTCTGGATTTAATATCTCTACTTAAATTTATTGTAAACTGTATTATGGTGTTTTTTCCAGCCTGTTTTTCTGGCGTAAATAGATAACTGGTATCTTTTTATTCATTAACCTTTTTTTAAGTTCGATATCATTTGTAAGCACAGCAGAATCCAGTTCATTTGCAAGCTTGATTATCACTTCATCGGCTATACCAGTTTGATTAATAATTTCACATTTATTCCCCAATGAACGTGCAACTTTTGCAGCAGCTTTATCTGAACCCTTTGATTTTTTCATCAATGTTTCGAGTTCATTTAATACTGCTTTTGGAACAAGGAATTTGTTGTATCCCAGACGTTTAAGTTCCTGGAATATATCAACATTGAACTGAACCGGTATCATGAGTGCATTTGTATCGATAATCACTTTCAAAGTTTAATTGCTCCAGCACCTATAAGTCTCCATCTTGACCCTATTCGTCTGCTGATAGCAACCATCGAACCTGCTTCTGCACATACCGGTCTTTTAAGTTTTACCTCTGCAACATCAGATCTTGCACTTGTAACTATACCAACAGTAGTTGCAGTACCAACATTCAGCATGAGAGGTTCACTGGTTTTTATATCGCCAATGTCTGCGTTTGTTTCTTCAGTAACACCGACAATTTTATCGAAAAGATGGAGTTCCAGTTTTAATGAATGATGAGTAGGTGGTAGATTACCGGGTTCACCTGCAACCTGACCGGTTAAAGAATCACTCTTTGTAAGAGATGGGTCAAGTGTAGTACCTACAGCAATTAATCCTCCTGGGGTTACTTCTTCAAGACTTTCAGTTCCGGCAAGTAGCATTGATACATTGGTTGTTATTGGTTCCCATTTTACAGACCCTTCACTTTCAACCTTACGTCCTGGTCGAATTTCCATTTCGTCCCCTGAGTTCAGTTTACCGTCTTTAAGAGTTCCTCCGATAACACCGCCTGATATTTTATCTATGGAGTATCCCGGTTTGTTGATGTCAAAAGACCTTGCGATAAACATTCTGGTAGGTTTGTCCAGTTTATAGACAGGAGTAGGAATGATATCTTCCATTGCCTTTATAAGAACATCGATATTTATATTCTGCTGGGCAGATATAGGTATCACTGGAGCATCTTCAGCGACAGTACCTGCGACAAAGTCTTTTATTTGATGGTAATGTTCAACCATCTTGTCTCTTGTGACAAGGTCTATCTTATTCTGGACTATAATGATATTTTTAATACCGATTATATTCAAAGCCATTAGATGTTCTTTTGTCTGCGGCTGCGGACATTTTTCATTGGCAGCAATCACAAGTACAGCCCCGTCCATTATGGCTGCACCTGAAAGCATGGTAGCCATCAAAGTCTCATGTCCCGGAGAATCGACAAAAGAAATTTTTCTCAGTTCAGTTGTTTCACTGTCACATTCCGGGCATGTATTTTCTACTGTGTAGCAGTTTGGGACTGGACAATCTGAACATTCTCTAAGGGTAGCATCAGCATACCCCAGTCTGATGGATATGCCTCTTTTCATTTCTTCACTGTGTCTATCTGTCCAAATACCTGATAACGCTCTGACAAGCGTAGTTTTACCATGATCGACATGACCTACCAGTCCGATATTAACGCAAGGTTGACTCAATTTTTAATTTCCTCCATATGGTGATAAAATGATAGTAATAACTAAGAACGGAATTAATAAACTAAAATGACTTCATTTAAAGTTTGTGTTTACTTTCTTATAATATATAATGCCACTGCCTTAAATATAAATGGTTTAATCATCTATATATTTTTCTTTGGTACCTTTATCCACTTTTATTAAATACAGATAAATATTAAAAATTTGTGAGTGGGGTGGTTCACAAATTCTTTTAAATTATGTAACTATTTTATCGAGCTGGTCTGTTTCAATAGCTCTTTTGATTTCAAAAGCCACACGTCTGCCGGTACTCATCGGTTTGCGCCACAGTGTGTTTCCATAGGAATGTCCAACCGACATATGGACATTTGTACCACCCCCGATTCTTGGGGCTACATCATAGATATGGAAATTCAGGTCTTTATCGATACATGTCTGCAGGCAGAAAGGACCAATTATACCGGGATCATAATATTTCTGGGTGGCTTCTACATATTTTTCTGACAGTTCAAAGACTTTATCCAATAATGATTCTCTCAGTGTGGATGAATTATGTCCGCAAACAGTATATTCTGGATTCATCTGATGTTCGGAAAGTGTCATTTGTTGGGGTGCGGGTAAGCGTACATGACCGTCAAGACTTGTTTCAAACCTCCAGTCGATACCCAGCAGTTCAAGTTTATTCATTTCATCTTCTATCGGTGAATAAAACATATCAAAATTGAACACGGGACCGATTATATATTTTTCAATGACGGCGTTATCAAGTGCATCTTGGGTGATTATTCCTCGGTCAAGAAGGTTGTTTGCTTTATCAAGGTATTCTTCATATGATGCAGCAGTAAAGAATCCACGTTCTAAAGTTTTAACAGCATGTGGAAGTTTAACCATTACCAGTTCATCGATATCTTCCGGTTTGTTCACTCTTTCAGGATATGGGAGACCTGCTTTATCCAGAATCCAGTAATAATCATAGTCCATACCCCTTTCTTCACTCCTTAACAAATTTCTGCTCCCTACAAGTGGGACTTTAAAGTTGTTTTCCACATTTTCAATACCACAGTAGGTTGTAAATGACCGGTTTGGAACAAATAATACATTATCATCTACCAGTTTTTGCTGATTTTTGGAATTCAGAATTTCATCGAATCTACTGTATACGGAAGCCTCATCCACTATACCTCTTATAACGTTACCTTCAGAGTCTCTTTTAGCTCTAAAATACTGGTTATAGGTTTTTTCTCGTCCCGATTTGCAGGCGGCAAAAGTGTTGAACCCCTCTTCAACCGCACCATCAAAGACATCCAGTGCGGAGTGTGAACCAACTGTGCCGACTTTTATATTATCTGCATCATAGTCGTTGACTATGTCCATGATTTCTTTTCTGTCAATCATTTTTAACCTCGGTCATGTTTTTTATTTTGTTTGATGCTATTGTATTTTTGAAAGCGATGGATGGATTGATTTTATAGTATTAACTGTATTAATGTAGGGGTAATAAATGTCTCTATTGCTGCAGCGACAAATAATAAAGGAACAATCCAGTAAAAATAAAATCTGATACCTCTTGACAATTCTTCCTTTATATTGGCTTTTCGACCGGTAACCGAATTAATCATTTCATGTCCCAGTTTCAGTCCAATGGCAGTGGATATAAACACCATCGGTAGTTCTATAATTCCGTGAGGTAATAGAGCGGTCACCAGATAAAACAGACCCTTTTCCATTGCTGTAATAAATCCGAATACGCCTATAATGTATCCGTTATATGCTATAAACGCAAAGGGTATTATACCAAAACCAATGCCAAGTAGCAATGCAATCAGCGTTTTAACGGTGTTGTTGACAAATATAAAGAGCATGATTGCATATGGTGGTAGGCTTTTAATAAAATCAACCATATTTCTGAACTCTTCCATGGATTGCTGTGCAATTTCTGGGTTCATTGATGAATAAACAGCACCAATAATAATGGAAGAGATAAATAATGCTACAATTATAAATAAGTAGAAACTTATTGAATTAAGATAGCTTTTTGCATAATCGATTCTGGTTCTTTTACTTAAGGCGTTCATGCTGATCAGATTCCAAGAGTCATTCGGATAGTATTACGGCATGCAGGAGCAAGTCCAAGGATGAGTATAACTATTTTTACAAAGGTTTTTAAGTTTCTTGATTCCTTGTCTTCGTTGAAATAACTGTCAAGTATATATAATACTGGTATAAAGATTAATATCTTTAGCGGATACATAACTGTTGCAGTGTTGGTAAGCTCTATCAGGTATGATGGGACTACATGCTTTTCATGGTACCCTAACAGGTCAATACCAACAATAGTGGACGATGCATCCAGCAGATGAGCCCACATGATAGTAAAATTCAATTTGGTGGATAGTATATCCAATCCACTATATTTCAGGATTTTGTACACGATAAATACCAGTAAAGTGGTAGCACCAATCACGAAAAACGGGACATATAAATTAACGACATTTTCAAAAAATAACAGAATTGATACGTTAAAGATAAACCAAAATGAACCTATGCTGGCAACTAATATGTGATAGTCTTTGATAAATTCTTTATTATAAAGCCACTTTGAAACAACCAATGTCAAAATAACAATAGCAAAAACTAAGAAATAGATAATAGGTGTAATCAGTAGATAACTGACAGGAGCATTAAATATACCTGCATCTTCCACTACTCGTAGTGATGACCCGGCAAGTATAAATGGTATGATTGACAGGATAAACCTCTCATCAACTGAAATATTGAGCCTTTTAAATAATCTGATTACACCAAATAAAAAAATACCAAGAAGTATTGCCCATGTGATGGTATTTACCGGGTTGTAACCTGTATCAAATATGATCGGGTCTATGTAATAGTTTTGAATAAATTCCCAAATTTTATCTATAAATGAATTCATTATATCACTTATCTATTGTCAAATTTGTAATTAATGCAGGAAGTAATAGCTTTCGGCAATTCTATTAATAAGGATTGAATAATATGTTATAATATAAAAATTCGTTCGCAGGTATAATCTTGATTCAGGATAAACACGGAGAGACCAAATGGATGCAACTTCCCAGAGATGTGGTAGTTGGGACAGGAGTAATCAATGATATTACAGATGTCTGTGATGATTTGAAACTTGGAGATAAAGCACTGATAGTGACAGGTGATAATACCAGGAAAATAGCAGGAGACATTGTCCATGATGAACTTGAGGATAAGGGTCGAAGTGTTGAGATGTATACCTCCAGTTCTGCTACTATGGATGAAGTCAGGCGGGTAGAAGATGAAGCAATGAAATACGGCTCTAATTACTTGCTCGGTGTGGGAAGTGGAAACTCTATCGATATAGCCAAACTGGCGGCTACTGAACTGGATATACCGTTTTTGAGCGTACCAACAGCAGCATCACATGATGGTATTGTTTCTTCAAGAGCCTCAATTATCCATGATTCAAAAACCACATCCATACAATCAAAAGCTCCCATGGCGGTAGTGGCTGATACTGAAATAATAGCAAATGCACCCTATCGATTACTTGCAGCAGGTTGTGGTGACATAGTATCAAATTACACAGCGGTTCTTGATTGGGAACTGGCAAACCGGTTAAAAAATGAATCATTCAGTGAATATGCTGCTTCTCTTTCCCGTATGACGGCAAAAATTTTGCTTGATTCTGCGGATTCAATAAAACCGGAACTTGAAAGTTCAGCCCGTTTGGTTGTAAAAGCGCTGGTTTCAAGCGGAGTTGCGATGAGTATTGCCGGATCATCGAGACCTGCTTCGGGTTCTGAACATATGTTTAGCCATGCACTTGATTCAATAGCACCCGGATCGGCTCTTCATGGTGAGCAATGTGGGTTGGGTACAATAATGATGATGTATCTGCATGGCGGAGACTGGCAAATGATTCGTGATGGACTCAAAAAAATTCGAGCTCCTACAACAGCAGAAGAACTGGGCGTTGAAGATAAATATATAATAGAGGCTCTCCTTATTTCGCATACAATTCGTCAGGAAAGATATACAATACTTGGAACAAGTGGCTTGACACGTGATGCTGCAGAAGCAGTGGCAAAGACCACTAAGGTAATTTCATGATTATATTTTTGATTATTAACGCTAATCGGTGATTAAATGGTAAATAATGAAAGCACTAAAGTGACACTTGTAGGTTGCAGACTTGCAAAGGAAGGTCAGGAATTTATATACTGGGGTGAATCTCCAGATTGCAGTGGTTGTAAAATTAAGGGTACCTGTAATAATCTTGAAGCAGGGCGTAAGTATAGAATAGAAAAAATCCGTAATGATACAGTTCACGGATGTTACTTACATGACCAAGGTGTTATGGTTGTGGAAGTTTCCAGAACACCTGTTGTGGCTACAATCGAGTCAAAAAAGGCAGTTCCTGGGGCCAAAATAAACTTTGAACCGATCAAATGCAGTGAAATTAACTGCGAATTTTATAGTTACTGTTATCCAAAAGGATTAAAAAGCGGAGATAAATGTACAATTGTTAATGTAATGGATGATGTAGATGAGTGTCTGCGTGGAAAATCGTTAAAAAAAGTAGAACTTAGTTTGTAAATTATAATTGAATCAAATTGACGATTATATTTTAGTATTAAAAACAAAAATATCGAATAATAAAAGTAGAAAAAACACTTTTGAGGTTAACAAATGCCAAACTCAAGTGCACAAAAAGAACACGTAAATAATGAATTCTATACACAAAAACGCTGGAATAACTGGATAAGCAAGGTTAAAGAAAGCGGTTTTGAGTTCAAGGAATCTGATGAGGAGACTGAAAAAGAAAGTGCAATTTTTGTCTATATGCAGGATGATGTAATACTTGCATGTCTTAAAGTAATTGCACAATACGAAAGAAATATTCTTTCAAAAGAAGATGCACTCGATATTATATCCCAAATTCGTGAAATTGTCCTTGAAGAAATAGATTCCATCTCAGAAGATATCGATCTTATGATAGAGTCATTACAAACGTCACTTATGGCAGCAATTGCTGCATGTGAAGTTTATATCATGGATGAATATGATAAAGAAGCACAAATTGATGAACTTATAAAAGCGGCAGTTGATGCTGAGGACTCTGAAGACCTCCAGGTAGCGATGCAATTTATAGCTGAAACAGGAGCACGGGTGATAGGAGGAGAACAATTACCCGAGAATATATTCGATGAGCTTCCATATGGTCTGGTTGCAGAATGGCTTGATGGAATCGATTCAATTGCTGCTGCTATGGTAGGGGCAGATAGCTATAAAGAAGATGATGGTAGTGGAGATTTTGAACCGGTTTAAACCTGTATAACCCTGTTATATACATCTAGTGTACCCACTGCTATGGTAGTCCAGTTGTATTTGGTTTCTACCAGTTCTCTTCCAAAATTACCCATTGAACCATCACCCAATCCATCAACTACATAATTTACTCCCCAAGCAATGGACTCTGGATATTTGTAAACAATCACACCGTTTTTGAAGTTGTCCACAAGTTTTACAGCATCACTGGCAACTACTGGTTTGCCTGCATCCCATGCTTCAAGAACGACAATCCCAAACGGTTCATTACGGCTGGGCATACACACAACATCACAGGCATTATACCAGTCAATGGCAGCTTCATCAGATGCGTATCCGAGGAAATGACATGAATCTGAAATATCCAGTGTTTCTGCAAGATATTCACAATGACTGCGCATATCCCCTTCTCCAATAAAAACAAACTGTACATCTTTTCGGTGGCTTAATATCATTGGAACAGATTCCACTAGCAAATCGGGACCTTTCTGATAATTCATACGTCCGATAAAAAGCACGACCGGAACAAGCGGATGTATGCCATATTTTTCCTTGACTTTCCCAGGGTCTATATCTCTTCTTATTTTGTTAATATGTGTGCCGTTTGGAACAATGGACATCTTGTAATCCGGTATCTGGTACAGGTATACAACTTCATCGTAGAGTACTTGTGATGTTACTATTACCTCACTTGATTCGTATCCTCCCAGCCATTCTCTGTGTGTTATTTCTTGGGCAATCGGGTCGGGATTGTGTCGATTACCATTCCTACCCCATTCTGTACTGTGATATGTGAGGACAAAAGGCAGACCCAATTCATGTTTTAACCTGCATAACACAGTTACAGGATGCCAGTCATGACCGTGTAAAACATCGAACTCACCATATTCATCTCTAACCTCTAGAAACGTTGAATACATCGCATCACACATCTTGTTCATCTGATGTATCACGTCTCCTGAAGGGTCATATACAATCCTGTGATAATGAACACCATTTATTATATCGTGTGCATCATGGTTGCCATCGTTACGGGTGACAATATGTACTTCATGTCCCTTTTCAGCAAGAGCCTCTGAAAGCTCTGTAACATGTGGAGCGATTCCCCCTACTTTAACAGCATTTAGACTTTCCCATGAAAACATTCCGATTCTATATTTACCTTCTTTAACAATTACCCCTCCGATAAAACAAACATATATTGCTTTGGCAGATATTTATTAATTCCCTATTCTTAAATCTTGATAATATGTTTCCAGAATGTATATCCATAGAAATGAATAAAATATAAGTAACATTATTATAACTTACAGTGTTACAAATACAACATGAGGTTATAACATGAGTGAAAACGGTAAGTTAGGCATTCTTGCCATAGGACACGGAAGCAAACTTCCATATAATAAACAGGTAGTAACAGATATAGCCAACCGCATAGCAGATAAACATGAGGATGTAATTGTAAGAGCAGGATTTATGGAAAAAAATGAGCCAAATGTTGAAGAGGCATTGCAGTCCTTTGAAGGAACAGGAATATCAAAAATTGCAGCAGTACCGGTGTTCCTTGCATCAGGAGTGCATATAACCCAGGATATACCTGAAATACTGGGAATTGATCCGGAATCAAAGGAAGGCAGTATAAAACTAAACGGTACTGAAATTCCAATTGTCTATGGAAATCCTCTGGGCAGTGATGATCTACTGGCAGAACTTGTATATAACAGGGCTCAAGAAGCCTTGGATTAATTTATTTTAACAGAAAATCCATGATATCAGGCGCATGTAAATATAAAAACATCGCAGTACTTGATCTTACCCACGGTGGGGCAATAATAGCCAGAAAACTTTCTGAACTGGGTTATAACGTACATGCGGTGGATGTTTATAACACAGAAGATGATGATTCTCTTTCTAACCTGAAAATAAACAATATCAGTACCTACAAAAAACCATTTGCAGTAGATAATCTCGACCTTCTGATAACTCCGATACACCTTGACCCTGAATACCCGATGTTGAGACAGGCAATTGCCAAGAATGTAGATATAGCAACCCATCATTGGATTGTTGGGAAAATATTGTCTGATGACAAAAGTCTTGAGGATAAAACAATCATAGAAGTAACCGGTACAAGGGCTAAAACAAGCACATCTTCTCTTCTTGCCGATATATTATCAAGAAAATTGGATGTAGTACTTCATTCATCAAGAGGAGTGGAATACTGGAAAGAAGGATTACCTGAAAGTATCTGTGATGGTTTGAGTATTACACCGGGGAATATACTGCAGGTACTGGATATGTCAGTTTCTGAAGAATTAAATCCTGATGCATATATTTTCGAAGTTTCACTGGGTGGTACAGGTATTGCTGATTTTAACATTATAACAACACTGGAACAGGACTATAAAATTGCAAAGGGAAATCAATGGGCTAGTAGTGCCAAATTCCAGATGATAGATTATGCTAAGTCAGGTAGCAAATTGTTAATAAATACCGATACAAAGGAGTTAATTAATCATTCTACTAAAAAAATTAACTATATTTTTGAATTTAATGACGGTAAATATCCTGACAATCAAGGGGATTTAAATCTAATACTGGATAACAATGATATAATAATCCGATTACCGAATGAAACTATCTCGATAAATACCGGTTACAGTTATGATATCGAATCATATACAACTGCAATTGCGGCTGCTGTATCTACGACTTACAATATAGGTGTGGAATTATCAGTGATTAAAAAAACGCTCGTCGAATTTTCAGGACTGCAGGGAAGAATGCGTGAACAAACGTTTAATAATTGCATATTAATCGACAATTCCAATTCAGGTACGGATATAACGTCAGCTGAAAAATCACTCGATTATGCAATCGATAAAAAGTGTAGTGGTAAGATTGTAATGGTAATGGGTGAAGAATCTGCACAGGTATGTGAAGGCTTGTCCCTGAACCAAACTTACGATTTTGTAAATC
>NZ_JAHENT010000155.1 GCF_018609725.1 Methanohalobium sp.
AACGATCGATGAAACTATATCGGAAGATCATGAAATAAATGCGGCTATGGTGTTTACTGTGGATGCGGAGGTACTGTAAAATTTAATTTATAGCTTATAAAGCATTAAGTCGGGAGAGTCATATGATGGCTCTCTTTTTTTATCTTTTGACATTGGCGCATTCAGAAGAAAGAATAACTATAATTGTTAGACTACTATCTCTTTATACTAAAAGCCAATGGCCAATAGCTAACAACCAACAACTTAATTATTAAAAAACTGATGGCAATTTTAACATTTACCTCTACTTCTGAATTCGCCTATCTAACTGACATAAAATAAGTTTCCTTTTGCAGTTCATTTTCTGGTAGCATAATAATCTGAAATTTTATGTTTTAAATTCATACATGATATATTTTTCTGTTTTTTAGTGTGTTAGGTGTTTTCTTTATAAATAGCTGAAATATTGAACTTTAGCAGATATGTTTTGTTTTGAAGGATGTGTTTTATAACATGTTACTTTTTTGCTTGGCTATAAAACACTGATAAATCACATTTAAATACTAAAAGGAGTTTGATTATGCTAAAAAAGTACATTTTCATTTTGTTATTTATTACGAGCGGGGTTTTTACAACTGCCGCGCAAAGTTTATCGCCAACGGTCTTATCTTCTTCCGGCGGATTTGAGAGTTCTGGTGGAACATCATTAAGCTGGACTACCGGAGAAGTGATGATCCAGTCTTTTTCTGACGGCTCTGCAATGCTTACACAAGGATTTCAGCAGGGTGAAATTACTGTTTCCACTGCAGTGGATGAAATGAGTGAATCTGCAATGGATGTACAGATTTATCCAAATCCTGTGAATGACATCTTAAATATCGAGTTCAAAAATATGGTCGATCAAATTGTTCAAGTCAGGTTAGTTGATTTGACAGGTAAAACGATTCTTACCAGAGAATTTTCTGACCCTTCCAATACGCAACGGCTAAATCTGAATTCGGTTAGTTCAGGCACTTATATGCTGGAAGTTAATGCGAGCCAGAAAAGAAAAGTATTTAAAATTGTAAAACATTAAAATTTAATAAGTTATGAAACGTTTATTACTATTAATTTTAGTTCTTGTATTAACAACAGGAATTACCAGTGCACAATCCCCTGATATGTTTAATTATCAGGCAGTAGCACGAGATGATCAGGGGAATGTAATAGCAAACCAGAGTATAGGGATTAAAATCAGTATCTTACAAGGTTCTGCCAATGGTACGGTTGTATATGAAGAGGAACATACACAAACCACCAATGAGCAGGGATTGATTAGTCTGATGATAGGAAACGGAACCACCATTTCTGGCACCTTTTCCGATATTGACTGGAGTACAGGTAGTTTCTACCTGGAAGTTGCCATGGATGAAACAGGTGGTACCAGTTATTCCACGATGGGAACCACACAACTTGTTTCCGTACCTTACGCCAAATATGCTGATAGTACAGGAAGCGCTTTCAGTGGTGAATATGGTGACTTAAGCAATACCCCTGATTTTACCGACTGGGACCAGGATGTAACTGATGATTTTAGCGGATCTTACAGTGATTTAATGAATACACCAGATCTGTCGGATACTACTAACTGGAATCAAGCCTATGATTGGGGTAACCACGCAGATTCAGGTTACATTAAACAAGAAAAGCAGGGATTGTCAGATGTGATAGCGAATAATAATTCCGCAGGAGATAATAGAATTCAGAATGTTGCCGATCCTAATAGTGACAAAGATGCTGCTAACAAGGCTTATGTTGATAAACTACTTAGAAGGATTCGCATTCTTGAAAGGATGTCTGGAATTGATACCATTCAAGATAGTGAAGGCAATGTTTATCGCACGGTTGAAATTGGTAATCAAACATGGATGGCTGAGAATCTGAAGGCTACGACGTATTCAGATGGTTCGGAAATAACCGGAAGATATTGGTATGAATTTGATATAAACGGAGATGGACAAACCAACAGCGAGGATAGTACGATCTATGTGGATACCTATGGATTTTTATATGACTGGAGCGCTGCGATGAACGGAGCATCAAGCAGTAATTCCAATCCGAGTGGTGTGCAAGGAGCCTGCCCGGATGGCTGGCACATTCCAAGCAGAGACGAGTGGTTGGAATTGGCAAATACGCTTGGTGGCACATCAGTAGCAGGTGGTAAAATAAAAGAAACCGGCTATGAACACTGGGAAAGTCCTAATACAGGGGCAACCAATGAAACAGGCTTTACTGCATTACCCAATGGAGTGAGATTTCCGACCGGATTTCACTATCAACTTCATACCATGAGTTTTTTTAAATCTTCTACCGAAGCATCTTCCTCTGATGCTTATTATATTAGAATAGAACACGATGAAGAAAGATGGAGTGTACTAAGTAATGATAAAGATAGGGCACATGGTATAAGGTGTGTAAAAGATTGATATAAGAGCATAACCATAGTATTCATTCATTTGAAATAGAAAGTAAATTATGATTAAAAAATCAGTACTTATTTTATTACTTTTCACAGGGGCCATCACGGCTGCCGCGCAAAGTTTATCGCCAACGGTCTTATCTTCTTCCGGCGGATTTGAGAGTTCTGGTGGAACATCATTAAGCTGGACCACCGGAGAATTGATGGTCCAGACCTTTTCTGACGGGTCTGCAATGCTTACTCAGGGATTCCATCAGGGGAATATCACTGTTTCCACTGCAGTGGATGAAATGAGTGAATCTGCAATGGATGTACAGATTTATCCAAATCCTGTGAATGACATCTTAAATGTCAAGTTCAAAAATATGGTTGATCAGACCATTCAAGTCAGGTTAGTTGATTTGACAGGTAAAACGATTCTTACCAGAGAATTTTCTGACCCTTCAAATACGCAACGGCTGAATCTGAGCCCGGTTACTTCAGGCACTTATATGCTGGAAGTTAATGCGGGGCAGAAAAGAAAAGTATTTAAAATTGTAAAACATTAAAATTTAATAAGTTATGAAACGATTATTACAATTAGTTTTAGTTATTCTAATAACAACAGGAATTACCAGTGCACAATCACCGGATATGTTTAACTATCAGGCAGTAGCACGTGACGATCAGGGCAATGTACTCTCTAACCAGAATGTTGGTATTAAGATCAGTATCCTGCAAGGTTCAGCCAATGGTACAGTTGTATATGAAGAGGAACACACACAAACCACCAACGATCAGGGACTTGTTAATCTTATGATTGGAGATGGTTCAGTTATGTCGGGAACATTTTCCAACATTGACTGGAGCTACGGCCCCTTCTTTATAGAAGTCGGTTTAGACGAGACAGGTGGAAGTGACTATAGTACAATGGGAACAACACAGTTGGTTTCGGTTCCTTATGCAAAATATGCGGACAGTACGGGAAGCAGTTTTAGTGGTAATTACACTGATCTGGCCAATACACCTGACCATGGGCAGTATGTTGATTCAACTATGACTTTAGATTGGGATAAAGATACTACTGATGATTTCAGTGGTGACTATAGTGATTTGAATAATAAGCTGTGGATGTCAATGAGTGATACGGTTTATTATAACAACGGAAGAATAGGTCTGGGTACCGATAGTGTTACT
>NZ_JAHENT010000156.1 GCF_018609725.1 Methanohalobium sp.
GATTGTTATACTACTGACCCGTCTGCGTATGGTGCTGACGGTAGTGGGGGTGCGGGCCCTTCTGCTGGTAAAGGTGCCGGAATTGCCAATAGTAAGGATAAAGAGTCATTATTAAACATTATCAACACCATTATAACCAATAATTACATAAACAAAGCTGACGGTACACAAAAACAAAATGACTGTTATGGAAATTTTGATTCAGAAGGAAGCAATATTGTTATGGATACAACCAATTCTTATGGATGGATATCATCTGATAAAATAGGAGTTAATCCGCATTTAGATTCTTTAAATGATAATGGTGGTCCTACTCCTACTTTGGCCATACCTGGCAAAAGCAATCCGGCTAATGGAACTGCCGCATTGACGAATGCTACATTGGATATCCCTGAATATGACCAGAGGCAGATTAAAAGACAAAACCCTCCGGCCGGTTACGATATTGGAGCTTATGAATTAGTGAGCACAACCATTACTTTTACTATTAACGATGCAGTTAACAATCCCCTTGAAAATGCTTCTATACATATTAACGACACCAGTATAACCACCAATCAAAATGGGGAGGGAATTATAGCTTTTGAGGATTATAATACTAGCATTCAGAATTATACAATCAATAAAAATGGTTTTGCGGATACTTCCTCTTCAATAGACTTGTCTAATGGAGATACCACGCTTAACATCGTGTTAACGGATACAAGTAAACCTTCCTTCACGGTTCATGATACCAGTGTTTATCTTAATCATACAGGGAAGGTAAATATACCGGAAGAAAGCATTATTTCTAATATTTCAGACAATGTGCAAGTAGACACATTGTATCTCTCCCGCAATGATTTTGGATGTAATGATGCAGGTAAAACAATAACGACAGATGCTATTGCAAAAGACCAAAACGGCAATACGACCCAAAAGGAAGTCACAATAACTATTAAAGATACCATTATACCTGAATTAAGTACAACTGATATTACCTTACCTCTGGATAGTAATGGCGTCGGGGCTATCACTGCAAGTCAGCTAATAACTAATGCAGATGATAATTGTCTTGCCTCGCTGGATACTGCATTAAGCGGGAAAACAACATATTCATGTTCAGACATTGATTCCTCTTATGCAATCAATATAAAAGTTACAGATAATGTTGACAGTTCTGTGACAAAAGTTGCTCATGTAGCTATTGAGGATACAATTTCACCAAAATTTGTTAGTAATGACTTGACTATCTATTTAGACAGTAATGGGCACTCTTCAATTGAAAAAAATAATGTGGTGCATAACGTTAATGATAATTGCGGTATAAAGGATACAACAATAAGTCAGAATGATTTTTCATGCATGGATACCGGAAATTTCACTATTAATGTTGGTATAACTGATCAATCCGGAAATAGTACTGAAAAGACAACTACTTTAGAAATTAAAGATACGATTGAACCTCAACTTAATGTAAAAGACACAAGTGTTATACTTGATGAAAATGGTATAGCTTCGATTAAACCTTCTGATGTGATTATTCATACTTCTGATAACTGTGGTATAGTGGATACTACCATTAGTAAACCGAATTTTTCATGCATGGATACCGGAACCGTTAGTGTGAGTATAAATATAACTGACAAAACGGGAAATACAACAAGTAGGGACATAAATGTTAGAGTCAAAGATACAATCAAACCCGGTCTGAATGTAGAAAATACAAGTGTTACACTTGATGAAAGCGGTAAAGCTTCAGTTAAACCTTCTGATATAATCATGAATGCTGCTGACAACTGTACAATTACAGATACCACTATTAGCCAAACAAATTTTACATGTGTGGACAAAGGAAATGTTGATGTAGAAATTACCGTTTCCGATGCAAGCGGCAATTATAATACCAGGATAGCTACTGTTACGGTTAGAGAGGATATATCTCCACAATTAACCGTAAAAAACACTACTGTTACACTTGGCAGTAATGGTGAAGCTTCAATCACCCCATCAGACCTGATAGAAAATTTATCAGACAATTGTAGCATTTCAGATACACTGATCAGTCAAAGTAATTTTAATGATGATGATGTAGGAGATAATCCCGTTGATATAACTGTTATTGATGTTAATAATAATTCTGCTAAAAAAACTGCAGTGGTTACAGTTAGTGAGTTGGTTGGATTTAATAACAAAGTTTCAAGAAATGCTAATTCTATTTATCCAAATCCTTTTAAAACTGAAACCCATATTGAATATTCTATAAAAACGAAAAGTTATGTTAACATATCAATCTACAGCTTGACAGGTGTAAAAATTGAGGAACTGGTAAATAAAAATCAGTCTCCAGGCACCTATAAAGCCGAATTTGCTACTGAATCATCCGGTATTTATATTGTTAAAATAAAGATTGATGGGGCAGAAATTAACAGAAAAATTATTAAACAATAATGCATAGAGCCGCAAAACACTGACATGCCATAGCGGGTTGCTTTTATGGCCGCTATGGCTAATTGTTAGTGGTAGTGTTTAGTTTAAAAAGTGTATATTAGATTGAAAACAGGCAATTTTATTATATTTGCGGGTGTATGCAGCAAAGCTACGAACATATGACCAAGGAGCAACTGCTGGATCGTGTTCAAACGCTGTAGGAATCTTACAATCACTTAGAATCCAATTATAAGCATACCCAACAGGAAAAAGTCGGCAACTGAGTCACATGTATCAGGATGTACTGCCCAAAAGTCCGTTGGGTACGGGCCTTATATTATACCATTCCTCGCTGGGATAGTTTACTGGCCTATCTCTACGATGGCATGCTGGAAATTGATAACAATAGGGTTGAAAATGCGATACGTCCCAATGCATGAGGCCGGAAGAACTACCTTTTTGCTGGCTCGCATAGTGGAGCCCGGCGAGCAGCCATGTTCTATTCCTTCTTCGGAACCTGCAAGTATCATGGAGTAAATCCCTGGAAATGGTTAAAACGCGTTCCGGAAATGATCCCCGATTATCCGGCCAACCAACCGGACGAGCTCCTACCCCGGAATCTGAAGATTGACTCAAAATTTACCCTGAATTTTTTATCCTTTTCCAGGGGGAAGTTGCTCGGATGGATACGTCCTATAAAAAGGGAATACTTTACCTTACCTAACTCAACGACTCAATAAATCAACAAATAAACGGTTCAACGACTCAACAATAAATATAA
>NZ_JAHENT010000157.1 GCF_018609725.1 Methanohalobium sp.
GATACACTTGTAAGGGTGACGGGTATACCGTTTAGAACGGCTCATCAGATAATAGGTGCGATTGCCAAAGAACCCGGTACACCAACAATTGAAAAAATAGATAATGTATCACTGGATGTAATGGGTAAAAAATTAAGTGATATTGGATTAACTGAGGGACTGGTTCAGGAAGCACTTGATCCGGTTTTAAACATTAAAAAACGCGATGTTATCGGTGGACCTGCTCCTGATGAAATGCTTAGATGTATCAATAACTGTAAATCTAAACTGGAAAATGATGAAAAAAAGCTTGAAAAGGTAAACAGTAATATAAACAGTTCCATTGATAATCTGTTTGATCTTGTTGATGGCTGTATTAAAGGTAAATAAGTGATTGTTATGGATTTAGAACAGGGAGACCGGGTACAGATAGTAAAAAACGATGTTGTATATGAGGGTATTGTAAGACCCAGCAATACGGAGCATATTGTACTGAAAATGGACAGTGGCTATAATGCTGGGATACATCCTGAAAATGCTGAAATCACTGTTGTGGAAAAGAAAGAAACAGAGGAAAAAACACAATTTTTTAAACCTGAATCTGCATCTACAAAACAAAAAAGTAATCTCCCCAAAGTATCTATTCTTTCAACAGGTGGAACGATTGCAAGTAAAATCGATTACAGAACAGGAGCAGTAACTGCACAATTTTCAGCAGATGATATACTTGAAACAATACCTGAATTGAGTGAAATCGCAGAGTTCACCGGTAATGTGGTGTACAATGTACTGTCCGAGAATATGAAACCTGAATACTGGACTGAACTTGCAAAGACGGTTTCAAAAGAAATTGAAAACGGTGCAGACGGTATTATAATAGCACATGGGACGGATACTATGATGTATTCGGCAGCTGCACTGTCGTTTATGATTGATACACCGGTTCCGATAGTGTTTGTAGGGTCTCAAAGAAGTGCGGACAGACCGAGCAGTGACAATGCAATGAATGCAATATGTGCAGCAACTGTTGCAACAAGTGATATTGCTGAAGTAACTGCAGTAATGCACGGGACAACATCAGATAATTACTGTGAAATACACCGTGGTACACAGGTAAGGAAGATGCATACATCCAGAAGGGATGCTTTCAAATCCATAAACTCAGACCCTATTGGTTTTGTCGATTATTCAAACCGTAAAATAGAAACAATTTCGGATTACACAAAACGCGGCACCAGAAAATTAAATGTCAGAGAACAGATAGAACCAAGCTGTGGTCTTGTAAAATTCACACCCGGAACAAGCCCTGATGTACTTTCGCATTATATTGATTCAGGTTATAGGGGAATTGTTCTGGAAGGAACAGGTCTGGGACATGTATCAACAGACTGGGTACCAGAAATTGAAAGGGCAGTGAACTCTGGAATACCGGTAGTTGTAGCATCTCAATGTTTGAACGGAAGAGTATGTGACAGAGTTTATGATACAGGAAGAGATATGCTAAAAGCTGGAGCTATTGAAGCTGAAGATATGCTCCCGGAAGTCGCACATGTTAAACTAATGTGGGTACTTGGACAGACAGATGATTTTGATACAGCAATAGAAATGCTGAAATCCAATATTTCACATGAAATGACTTCCAGAAGCCTATGTTAAAAGAGGACAATTAAATTTATGAAAGTAATTTTAATTCTATAATTTCAAATTTATCAAGGTGAATATATGTTAATGGAAAAACTTAGAACACACCATACAAGAGATATAGAACCGGAAGAGATGGCTGACAAAAACGTTAATCTTGCCGGCTGGGTACATGAAGTGCGAGACCTTGGAGGTATCTGTTTTGTAGTCCTTCGCGACCGTGAAGGTATGGCACAGGTGACCCTTGTAAAGAAAAAAGTAGATGCAGATTTCTTTAATAAAGCTAAAAAACTGATGCGTGAATCGGTAATATCTGTTACAGGCACAGTAAAGCCTGAAGAAAAAGCACCTAACGGTTATGAAGTATTACCCGATGATATAACAGTGCTCAATGAATCCTGTACTCCACTTCCACTGGATACCACCGGTAAAGTGGAAGCAGAAATGGACACCTGTCTTGATTCACGTTATGTGGATTTACGGAAACCAAGAACCAGTGCTATATTCAAAATCCGTCATGAAGTATTAAAGGCTGTACGGGATAACTTTACAAGAGAAGGTTTTATCGAGACCACCACTCCAAAAGTTGTGGCAACTGCTACAGAAGGTGGAACATCACTTTTCCCGATAACCTATTTTGATAGAGAGGCATTTTTAAACCAGAGCCCCCAGCTCTTCAAGCAGATATTGATGTCTGGTGGACTGGAAAAGGTTTTTGAAATTGGTCCTATATTTAGGGCAGAGGAACATGATACCCGCAGACATCTGAACGAGGCAACATCCATAGATATGGAATCCAGTTTTTCAGACCATTTTGATATTATGGAAACACTGGAAAATACAATTGTTCATGCATATTCACAGGTAAAAGAAAATGCATCTCAGCAACTTGAGTATCTTGGTATTGACCTTGAAGTGCCAGAAACACCATTCAAAAGATTAACCTATTCGGAAGCAATTGATATTATTAACCAGTATGGTAAGGAAGAACTGGAATGGGGTGATGATTTAAGTACACTTTCTGAACATACACTTGGTGAACATGTATACAATGAAACCGGTGCACATCATTACTTTATAATTGACTGGCCGACCGAGATAAAACCGTTCTATGCAATGCCTTATGAAGATAATCCTGAAATCAGTAAAACATTTGATATGATGCACACAAGGCTGGAACTTTCATCAGGAGCTCAAAGAATTCATTATTATGATATGCTGAAAAACAGGATAGAAAATCAGGGACTTGACCCGGATAGTTTCGATTTTTATCTGGATGCTTTCGGTTATGGAATGCCCCCACATGCAGGATGGGGTCTCGGTTGTGAACGTCTGTTAATGACAATGCTTGGACTGGAAAATATCAGGGAAGTTGTTCTGTTCCCCAGAGACAGACGAAGATTATCACCCTGATACTACTTTTTATTTTTTGGGGTATCGGTAAGATGAAGGGTAGAAATAAAAATACATCAGATTCAGGAAAGGAATCTGCAGGGGTTGCAGCTGCAGGTCTTGTAGAAGACGGAATGATAATAGGACTCGGAACAGGTTCTACTACCGCCTATGCAATAAGTGAAGTTGGAAAAAGGATCAATCAAGAGGAACTTGATGTACAGGCAGTGGTAACTTCCTATCAGTCAGAAATGCTTGCAATCGATGCAGGGATACCTCTTACCAGTCTATCTGAACATCCTGTACTTGACCTTGATATAGATGGAGCCGATCAGATAGATTTTGAACTTAATGCAATCAAAGGCGGAGGAGCTGCTCATACAAGAGAGAAAGTGGTGGCATGTTCATCGAAACAATTTGTGGCAGTGATTGATGAATCCAAACTCAGCGATAAATTGAATCATTCTGTACCAGTTGAGATTCTTCCATATTCCAGAAATCTGGTTCTGCAAAAGATACAAGATATGGGAGCGGAACCTGAAATCCGTCAGGCTGTGCATAAAGATGGTCCTGTTATTACAGATAACGGCAACCTCATAATTGATGCAGAATTTGATGTGGTCGAAAACCCAAATAATCTGGCTTCAGAACTGTCTGCTATACCTGGTATAGTGGAGCATGGAATATTTACCGGTATTATAGATGAAATCTATATAGGCAAAAATGATGGGACATTTGGTGAACTACACCTGAGTTAAAGACTCAGATGCTTCCTGTTTCATCCTTTTCCCTTATGGGAACAAGTCCACAGGCTCTACCCTTCGTTCCGAAGGTGCTTATGTTCCTATTAGATTTGCTTATCTAATGCGAATTTTTTAATATTAACTGATGCGTTGATGTCTCTATCATGTATCGTTTTGCAGTCAGGACATTCCCATTCTCTGTCTTTTAATTCTAAATCCTTATTATAATATCCACATACATGACAGATTTTGCTAGATGGATCAAATCGTCCTATCTCGATGATATTTTTACCATACCATTCTGCTTTATAAATGAAACACCCCCTATCTTTTAATAATTGTCCTCTTCTTCAACGGGACATTTACAGACATCTATTAATGCATCTTCTCCTGTATGAGTACCTCTGGCAATCAGTACATCACCACTCTGCACAGTAGTTCTGTCACTTGGTGAATATACCCATCTGTTGTTGCGCTTCATAGCCATTATGTGTACACCGGTCTCTGTTTCAAGTTTTAAATCCTTGAAAGTCTTGCCGACTATCGGTGAACAATCCTCTACTTCTAGTTTTGTTATTACCTCATCAGAACCTCTGACAGCAAGTGTGATGACCGGATGGGTTTCAATATCTCTTAATACAGTATCTGCTATCCCATATCCCGCGTCAGATATTGTTTCTGATGCATTGGCAAGGTGCAGGAGTCCCCGTAATTGGCTGGGATCATTAAGATGTTTTGCAGTTTCAAGCACCCAATGCTGGAGTTCATATTTCATGGAATCCATTTCAGATTCAAGGATTTTGACCTCATGGGCAATATCTTCATTATCAAAAAGAATTGCAGAATAGGATAACCCGACTGACAGTTCTGCCATATTTTTCATATCTACTATAATGTCCACTGCCTGTTTTAGACCTTTTAAACCTGGTTCATAATCAATTTTTTTTGGAGAATATTTTCTACCTATTGCAAGTTCTACAAACAGGGGAATGCCTTCATCATGACCCTTGGCAAATAGCACATCACCTTCTTTTATCTTTGTATTTTCGTTTGGGTCATATATCCAGTTATGGTTTCTGCGTAAAGCAATTATTGTCATTCCAGTTTCTGTATCAAGTTCCAAATCCCCAAGAGTTTTGTTTACCATTTTGGATTTTTCACTTACAGTCGCACGTACCACCGTTTCTTCAGCTTCGCGGAGAGCATATTTAAGTTCAAGCGGAATCCCCATGTCCCTTAATACGATTTTTGCAATGTCACCTGCTGCATTGGCGATGGTTTCTGATGAATCAGCTACCTGAAGCACCCCTGACATTTCTTCTGCTTCTTCGATACGGCGGGCGCTCAGCATGGCGGTAATTTTCATTTGGTAGTCCAGTAGATTCATTTTTTCTTCAAGATATAGCACTTCTTCTGCAATGTCTACATCATCGTATATCATGGCAGAATATGCAAGGTCAACCATTAATTCGGAAATGTCCTTCATTTCTATTAAGGTATCTTTGAGGTTGCGGGGGGTATACTTTACTTCTTTGGATTTCATATTGTCTACCAGTATTTGATGTTTTTATTTGTATAATAATTTAAACCTTTTTGCTAATATATTAAATAAGACCTATCAGATAAAGGGTTGTGAATATTCCAGCAACACCTATAAGATCACCAAGTGTTGCTATCAATGGTATAACAGTATCATCCGGGTCAAGTCCGAATCGTTGTGAGGCAAATGCTATTAATACCGTGATTGCATAGACAGCTATCAATTCCAGTATTCCTGCAATCATACAGATTTTGAAAAAGGTAATATATTCAAGTCCAATTCCCATCAAATTACTAACAGACCATACCACAATACTTAGTATGAAACAGGCTGTAATTCCTACTATCAGAGCGCCTAACAGACTATTTTTAACAACCGGATTTTTGTGTATGTTTCCACCCATACCAAGATGAAATGCTGAAGACAAACGGGCACCCAACATACTCCCAGTATCTCCGCCAACTTTTATAAGAGCGGGTATAAGTACAAGCAAAGATGGTAGTGATACCAGATTCTCTATCCTTGCATTAAGAATCTGTCCGGAAAAAATACCTATGATGGTGGTGACAAAAAGAACAGGAAGGCTTCTTTTTACTATTCCAGGTACGGTATAATAGCTCATATTGCAATCACCAACCTGGTAGCTAAAAACAGCATTAACATGGATATAATATCTCCCAGAGTTGCAATTGAAGGTGTAACTACATTATCTGGGTCAAAACCGAACCTAAACATACCAAGTGCGAGTAATATAGTAATTATTGAAAGTATAATTCCAGAGGATACGCCACTTATTACAGCAATTGATGTAAGAACAAGGGCACCAGCACTATCAAGTCCCATTAGAATCGTTATATAATGTCCCATTATCCCGAGTACAATTGTGAGTATAAGACTTAATGTAAGGGAGCCCGCTATGTTGTTTATTAGTTCTGGATTTCTTTCTACCCGTGTAATCAAACCCATATGCACGGCGCTTCCAAGTCTTGAGCCGAGTGTACATGATATATTTCCTCTAAGTCCCAGAACTGCTGGAGCTATAACTATCAACCCGGGTACAAGTTCCAGTTGCTCTGTCATGCCCGAGAGTATTATACCTGCTATAACACCTCCAAATGTTGCAAGAATCTCAAATGGGAGAGCCTCTGATATAATTGATTTGATGCTTGCGTATTCGCTCAGAGACTCTTCAATCATTTCGGACTCGAATTCGTCCGGTTCATTATCTATATCTGTCTCGGGCTCATATCGCATATACTATCCATTTACATTATTATCCTTAAAATAATCGTGCGAGTTGTTAATCAAAAAAGACTATATATGACTAATAACATTAGGGAATGCGTTAAATATGTCTGGTATGGGCCCGTGGTCTAGTAGGTTATGACATCGCCTTTACACGGCGAGGATCCTGCGTTCGAATCGCAGCGGGCCCACTTTGGTTTTTTGAGATTGTGATTTTCTAATTTTTAAACCTTATTTTAGATACTGTTTGAACCATTCACCTGCCAGTTTGGAGACTTCTTCCAGTTTGCCGGGTTCTTCAAAAAGGTGTGTTGCACCGGGTACAATTTCCAGTTTCTTTTCTGCATTCATTCTCTCCATAGCCCATTTATTAAGTTCTATAACCTGTGGGTCGTTTCCTCCAACAATAAGGAGTGTAGGTGCCTGTACCCTGTCAAAAATATGTTCTGCAAGGTCGGGTCTTCCGCCTCTGGACACTACGGCATTAATATACATGGGGTGCTGGGCGGCTGCGATGAGTGCGGCTGCAGCACCAGTACTGGCTCCGAAATATCCGATATTTAAATTACTGGTGTCGAGATTGTTCAAAACCCAGTTGGTAGCAGTTACAAGACGTCGTGATAGAAGGTCGATATCAAATCTTAGACGACCGGTCAATCTATCGGTTTCATCTTCATCCGGTGTCAATAAATCGATAAGAAGAGTTGCAAATCCGTTATCCTGCAGATTCTGGGCTACGTATTTGTTTCTGGGGCTGTGTCGACTGCTTCCACTTCCGTGAGCAAATATTATTATCCCATCTGGGTTATCTGGTATTGTTAAATCGCCTTCTATCTGTTCTGAATCTACTGAAATCTGTACTGTTTTATCCTCACTTCCCATATTCATGTCAATCAACCTTAACCTTTGATTAAATTTTCAGCTTTCTCCAGCAGGTCACTAACTTCTTTATCGGTAGTCTGTGAGAAATCTTCGTACCATGCACCTACACCATAAAAGGGTTCAGGGGTTGACAGGCACACGATACTGTCTGCTTCATACTCAAACAGTTTACAGGTATCTGGTGCTGATGTAGGAACTGCAACTATTACTTCAGCAGGATTCCATGAACGAACAGCTCTTACTGCGGACCTCATGCTTGCACCGGTTGCCAGACCATCGTCTATGAGTATTACATGTTTGTCTTTTATCCCAGGTTTTGGACGGTCCCCACGGTACGATTTTTCTCTTCTTTCAAGTTCTCTGTGCTCTTTTTCTGCAACTTTGTCTATTGTACTTCTGGATATACCCAGCGACTGTACAATATCTTCGTTCAGGACTTCTACACCACCGGATGCGATTGCACCCATTGCCAGTTCTTCCTGACCCGGAACTCCCAGTTTCCTGACAAGAAATATATCCATGGGAACTTCCAGTTTTTTTGCTACTTCATAGGCAACAGGCACTCCTCCCCGTGGTAGTGCCAGTATAATGACGTCATTTCGGTTTGCATATTCTGTTAATTCATCAGCAAGTCTTTTACCTGCATCTTCTCGATTTTTGAATCTCAAAATCAATCCCCCAATTCACATTTAAAAATATGGCTTTTTGTTATTTATTGGTTTTCTTAAAGGTCCTTACTTTTAAAAAAGCTGGTTTATGTAACAAAATTCTGAAACGTTGTTAAGTAACAGAGTTTTAGAACAATAATTCTAAACTTATTTTCAAAACTGTTTTCTGAAATTGTTTTTCTTAAGAATATATATTCTCGAATTGTATAGATACGTATGCAGTTAAAATGGGGGTATAGTAGAGTGGGAGTCCAGAACAAGAGCACTTCACAGCGTAGTTGTGGAGCAGCTGTGGTTATTGTGAATCTATTGTGGAAGAGTTCTGGACATCCCATCCTCCATGCTGTCTGATAAATATTCCAATGTTTAACAACAAGGAGGTAAAGTGAATATGGGATTCAAAATAAAAGCTCTTTTGATTGCAGCTGTGTTATGCCTGGCATTTACAGGACTATCATCTGCTGCTACAGATGCAAAATGTACATGGGAAAAACCATGTGGTACTCAAGTAGAACAATGTGATGAGGAGACCACATTCCTGTTAAATGACACTTTTGAAGGTACGCCACAAATCATCGTAAACGGTGGAGAGTGGTATTACGTTGATATGGATGGTGACGGCATAGTAAGTGCTGGTGATATAAGACTTACTGGCTGGCATGAAACCTATGAACCTAACACCAAAGTCATGTCAGAAGACGATGACAACCTGAAAAGCGCAACAGTATTAGACGAGCAGGATATCATCACATACTGGGATATAAATGGCAACGATAAATTCGATCTCTATGACCCAGTATATGTAGATGTTAATAACGATAGTGAAGTGTCCAATGGTGACATCAGATTAACAGATGTACCACCAGTAGATGTTTACTCACTCGATGACAGCAACCTTGGTGACCTGATGTATAACGCCGGTGAACTAAACGATGCAGACAACCAGAAATGGAGTGTTGTCAGCACATCCGCTGATGCCGGTGAACAGGGAGACATGGGTGAACCACTTAACGAAATTGGTGATACTGGTAACATAGCTGACCTTATAGGTTATGTAGATGCCGATGACAGTGGTGACTGGAGCTGTGAAGACAAGCTTTACATCAAACAGCCACATGTAATAACTGAAGATAGAATAACTGAAGATGGAAATGCTCCATGGTTCGACGAAGCTGTAACAATCGGTGATGTCAGACTTTACATACCACCAGATGAAGAATGTGTACCTGAATGCGGTACAAAAGTTGTACAGGGTGACCATGATGTTACCTACGCATTGATGCCAAAGATGAATGCTGATATCGCATACTATGAAGATGGTAAAGATGAAATCTATCTAGACATGGACAACAGTGGAGACGTATCGTTCGGTGATGTCAGACTGACAAGCGTGTCCAATACATTTGAACCAAACACCAAAGTTGGACCAAGTAATGCAGCAGACCTTGAACATCCACTCGTGGACTTTGATAACCAGAATATAATCAGATATGCTGACATCGATGGAAATGCTGGATTCTCTGTAGGAGACCCACTTTACATAGATGCTGATAACAGTACTGATGTATCAGATGGAGATGTCAGATTAAATGATGTGCCAGTATTTGACCAGGATAATGTAGCTAAAGGTGAATTCGGTGACGCATGGTCTGTTGTAGAAAATGGCCAGGTGAACCCTGACAGTGATGTAGGCTGGGACCTTGGAACAATCGGTGATGTAGGCGATATTATCGGATATGTAGATTCAGACTGCACACAGAGTTGGACCTGTCCAGACAAGCTCTATATACAGCAGTTCACTGAAGGAGGTATTGATAACTTTGTAGTAACCAATGGTGACCACAGATTGTATGAACCATTCAATGACCCAACCAGTCCATTCTATCAGATGGAAGACTGGTATGAATGTGGTACAAAAGTGCTCTGTGATGAAGATACTACATACACACTCAAGAACCCAGGAAATATATTTGTAGGATTCATTGACAGAGATGGATCCGGCGACTTCACACCAGGAGACGCTGCATACATCAACATGGATAACGACAGCAACATGCAAGTTACAGATGGTGATGTAAGACTGAACAACATTACAATCACAGAAACTGTATATGAAGCAAACACCAAGGTCAAATCACCACATGACAAGGACCTCGACTTCAATGCCCAAATGATGGACTTTGAAGGAGACCTTATCTATGCTGATGGTCTCTACATTGATGCTGACGACAGTGGAGATGTTAGCGAATATGACCTCAGACTTACTGAAGTAACAGTCGACGGTACAACCTATGAACCATACACAATGGTCATGGGTGGAGACATGGATGTAGGAGCATCCGATGTTGTAATGACTGATACAATAGAAGACCACATAATGTGGTATGATACTGACTGCAGTGGAACTTGGACATGTGTCGATGCACTGTATCTCCAGGACAAATATGGAGACATGGACTGGAATGCTGATGACGATGCAGTTACCCACCACGACCTCAGGCTGTTCATCCCACCAGACATGGTGAGTATGGATGACAATGACTGCCATGAAGGTGAAGACTTCTGGATGAACTATGATGCAGACAACAGTGGTACAATAGATAAATCCGAAGTAATGAACGCAATTAACGGCTACTTCGCCTCTATACAAGAAGAGGAAGATAATTGCTTCGAAGACAGTGCTGAAACCGCCAAACCACAGGTCATGAATGTGATTAACAAGTTCTTCGAGGGCCTGTAAATAACGAATAAGGGGGTTTAAGGAAGTAATTACTTCCTCCTCC
>NZ_JAHENT010000158.1 GCF_018609725.1 Methanohalobium sp.
AGGTTGCGACTTTCGCCGTTATGGCCGCATGTATTCTCGCCCTGTAGCTGCTCATAATTTGGTGAGCCGTTTGGGCGCTTCCGTATCGGCTTGTCGCCCCAACGCGCTATTGTGTTGGGGCTGACATTCTCCTTTACCGCCTCCGTGTCGTAGAAATACTTTTTGCTTTTAGTCAGTAGGAACACATGCTCATGTGCTGATGTGGGTCTATCCTTAACACTTTCGGGCATTGGGTTTGGTTTAGCCCAAATAATATCAGAACGAATATACCAGCCGTCCGCTTGCAACGCAAGCGCAACGCGAGCGGGAATCATCAACAAATCTTTTGGTTTATGATTATGAATTTTATTGCGTGGACTAGACATAAAATTCTGTGTTCCCGAATTACTTAATTGTTTACTAGATACATTGTTTATATCCTCACCACGATAGTTGGCATTATAACTATCACCAATATTTAACCATAGAGTACCATCATCCTTTAAGACATTCCACACTTTACGAAAGACATTAACAAGCATATCAATGTAATCATCGGGATTATTTTCTAATCCAATTTGACCACCAACCCCATAATCTCTTAAATTAAAATATGGTGGACTTGTAACACAAGTTTGATAATATTTTTGTGGTAATGTATCAAGAACTTTTAAACAATCACCAATATAAACATTAACTTTTTGATCACTTAATATAAAATCACTCATTATTATTTTCATCCTTTTTCTTACGTCGTTGTTCCTATCGACGTTCTTTTTCGCGATCATTACGTTGCTTCATAAGTTCATAAAGACGAAATAGAGCATCACTGTCCATTTCACTAGGATTCTGATTATTCTCACACATTATATATCTCCTTAAGTTATGGGCCATGAAGCATAACACTCCACGGCCCATTTGTCAACCTTTATATTTCGCACGCTCCCGCATGACAACTTTGGGCTGCAAGAGTATTAATATCCGTATACTCCTTCTGACTGAGATTGTTAATCCAATCAATAGGCTGATAGTTATTAACAATCTTATTCCACTTATGAAGTAAATGCACGTCCTTAAGCATGTATTCAGTCTTCTTTAGATCGCCGTGATATTGTTCTGAGAACTTTTTAAAGCGACGAATCCAGTCATCTTTCAACACGCGCTTGTCATCATTTTCATCAATTTCAATGTTCCAGTTAATGTGATCAATAGCCTTCCAAAGATCACCAAATGCGTTAAGAGCATCAACAATAAGACCAGAAGCAAACATGCAACTCTCACCATATTCTTCTAGAATTCTACTTGCGGGCTTAACTTCTGTATTTGGTGCCTGATTATAATCCTTGTCACCAACTTCACTTAGCAGACTGATACCCGAGAAGTATTTGCGGTTTTCAAAGATATAGTCACCCACCTTATCCCAATGACCATCTTCAACGGTTGTGGTATTAGAGATATTGTGTCTTAATGTTTTGTCAACACATAGGTCTAGGTCTGTACCTTCTTCAACCCAAGAGTTTTGTGCAAGCTTGACCTTCTCTAGAAAATCAATGCCGGTTGCCTGATGGCGGAAATATGATTCCTTCGCTGGAATGATTGGGAACGAAATTACATAGTCCGTACCACTAGATGACCACACAGACTTTTCTACCATATGTGGATTAGTCTGTTTGATCAGTTTTGCAACCTCTTGTGTTGCGCTCATTTGAATGTTGCGAATGAACATTGGCGCGTGTTCCGCATGGAAACCAGAAGGTGTCATAAGAAGAACAGAAGCATTACCAGCGGGCTTTGCACAAGTGTTACGAGCGGCAGGGTTGATACCAATCAACTTCGCCACACGCTTGTTTGTGTCCTTCACAATGCGTGCGCCCTTACGTAGAATTTCCTCGTTTAGAAGCACCTTTGGATTCCCCATCCAGCCGGTAACTGACACGCCTAGAAGTGCTTCGCGTTCGAAAATCTTTCTTGTAGTTTCGGTTACAAACTTGAAGTCTGTATATCCAGCTTGTAGAGTGCCGACGATTGCAGCTTGTTCGCAAGCCTGATAGAAGATTTCTTCGGTAGTACACATTGTACCGTTAATCTCTGTAAGGTTGCAACCCTGCCATCCTGAAATACCACTTTCAAGACTCATTTTTGGATATGGATAATAACGTGGTAACATGCCGATTTCGACACACGGATTAGTTGCATGTTCGCGGGAAGAAACAAAGTAGAATCCAGGCTCACCAAATTGCTTTGTCTTTTCATAGAGATACTTAAATTGTTCATATGTAATTTCATCACGAACACATACAGCCGAGTTGTTTGAACGCCCGCGTTGTGGATTATGAATATACCACTCGCCTGTCTTGGCGTTCATCATTTCTTCATCATCAATAGAGAATAGACAGATTGTTGCACTACGACGAACACCGCCCGCAATAACAGCATCAGCCGCGTGCATGGTAATATCGTAAGCCTCGACAGGCTTTAGTTGACGATTTTCTTTAGCAACCTTAACGAGAATACGTTCAATCTTGTCTAGTGCAACTCTTAGTGGTTCTGGACCGGGAGCCTTAAAGCCACCGGAAATGTAGGAATCCTTATCGCGAATCTCTGTAGTGTCAAAGTTGACGCGACGGCCTTCATACTCAGGATGCTTACCACCACCTTCAAAGAAAGATGACATAAGAACGTCAAGAGCCTTCGCCCATCCTTCAATTGAATCTGGAATAGTGAATGTCTTGGAATTCTTATGACGTTCCTTGATCTTTGGTAGATTTGCGATATGATGCTTTTGAACTGAGAAACCAGCACCACAACCGGATAATAGAATCCAGAAAATCTCGCCAAAGAATTCCGGGCGGTCACAATGAGAAGATGTACAATTGTACAGCTTCATATGGTTCTTTAGAAGTTGATCGCCGCCATACTGTAGAGCGCGTTGCGATCCTAGAAATAGCTTTTGAGCGTAACCTTCTTCAGCCTTGTCAATTAGTTTCTCTAGTTCTGGTGTCATAACATCAGCATAATATTTTCTATGCATGTTCATAACACGATTTACGGATTCTTCCCAAGTCTCATATCTGTTTTCATTCTCTAAGAATCGAGAGTAAGATTCATAAAACTTAGTCTCTGATGCTAGTCGTCTAAAATTATCTTTCTGAAAATCGGAATATATTACGCTCATTGAATTACCTCTTTATTCTTGTGTTTTGGACAATTGATCGCACATCGCCCTGTAGTCTTACAGTCGATTGAATGGAAATTATCTATTTGGAAAGTGTCACTTAGTATATATGCACTCGGATTGTTCCACAGTCTAGATATACTGCGGGTTTCAGCGGGTATCAATAAAAATTTTTATTTTTTTATACTGCCATAGAAGCCTTAATGCTTGGCATTGGTTCGTAATTTGCAAGAACATAATCACTTGGTTTAGTATTCAGCACGTCATTTAAACTATTAATAGTAGGCATAACAAGTGTTGGACCTTGAAGCGGCTTTCTCTTGACTTGTTCTTTTACAGCATCGAAATGATTAGTGTAGATATGACAATCGCCACCTGTCCAGATAAACTCACCCACACCCATACCTAGAATTTCTGCAAACATATGTGTTAGCAGACTGTAGGACGCAATATTGAAAGGAACACCAAGAAAAAAATCAGCCGATCTTTGGTACAGTTGACAGCTTAACTCATTATTGTGAACATAGAATTGAAACATAACATGACAAGGCGGGAGTGACATATTCTCAATTTCTTCTACATTCCACGCACTCACAATATGACGGCGACTGTCTGGATTGTTCTTTAGACTATTTAAAACTAATCGAATTTGATCAGTTACAGAATTCATACCTTCCCATGAACGCCACTGTGAGCCATATACGGGGCCTAGTTCTTTCACCGAATCATTGTTCGAATAACCAAGATCAGCACCTTGCTTATCAGCATTTGCAGTCCAGATAGTTTTTTTACCTACAAGATTTTCTCTTGAATCACCATAATGAATTTCGGCAAGGCGACGTTCATCAGAACTACCTTCAAGAATCCATAGAAGTTCACTTACAACCGCTTTCCAAGCAAGCTTCTTAGTTGTGACGGCTGGAAAGCTTTCACGTAAATCAAAACGCATCTGATGACCAAATACAGACCGAGTACCCACACCAGTTCTATCATTTCGATCATTTCCATTATTCATAATTTGCTTCAATGCATTTAGATATTCTCTCATACTTTACTCCACTTGTTAATTGCTGCAATTGCGGATAAACCAGAATATGTATTATAATTTATCATTTCTAATAGATATTTTCTTGTCAAACCACCATCTTTAATCATATCATTAACGTCTTTTTCCTTAATAGTATCAGGCCAT
>NZ_JAHENT010000159.1 GCF_018609725.1 Methanohalobium sp.
AAACGAAGTTTAAAGATATCTTTTAAACAACTTAAATCTTCGATTTAAGTTTAACTCTAAATTTTTAATTTAGAGTGTTTTGATTCAAAGAGAACGACTAAAGTCGTTGGCTTTCACGTACCCCTGTTGCCCCACTTTCGTAAAAAACCATCTTGGTATAACAAATTCAGGTGTCCAGTGATTTCTGCAGGTCTAATGTTTCTATATTTCTATTATCGGCGTCCTTTATTACGCTAATTATTTTTATGAGTAGATTCTCTATACTATCGCCTTTCAGTTTATTATAAGGTACGTCAAAGTAATCATTTGCATCAAATATGTAATGTCTACAGCCATCGATTGTAGATACTTCAACAGCCAAATTCATCCGGTTAAGGTTTAATTCTATATGCATGATATGTTTAGAATTTATAAAATATGGTATATTAAGACCTGATAAATCCTTACACCCTGTTGTTGATGCTTTAATCCAAGTCATATCATACGTTACCCCTCTTGATATATAATCCCCCTACTTTAATGAGTAGTTTATTTGTACGTTACATATAATCATTTACACAAATTTACTTATTTGTGTTTGTTTTAAAAATCGAGCTATAAGGTAGTAACGGTGGTAACCATTCGAAAACTTCTTATACAATCCATCAAGTAATAAAATCTCCAGTTGATATAATATAATTCTACAAGCTTTATAAATATGAATTACATTTTATATATTCAATAATACAAGAGGATAAATTATGAAGTGGCAAGGAAGATCTAAAAGAACTCCAAGTGGAGCCAAAATAACACCTGTTCGCGGGAAAAGGAAGCATGAAATAGGAAGAGAATCAGCAGAAACATATGTGAGTGAGACCAAAAGGAAAATTATAGCATCAAGAGGAGGTAACCGCAAATACAAGCTTCTCAGATGCAATGAAGCTAATGTGACCAATCCTGATGATGGAACAACCCAGAAATCAACTATTGAAAATGTAATTGAGAATCCGGCAAACGTACACTACATGAGACGTAATATCATTACTAAAGGCTCAGTAATCAAAACAGGATTGGGCAATGCTAAAGTGACAAGTCGTCCTGGTCAGGATGGCGTTGTAAATGCAGTTTTGATTGAATAAATAACAAAAGCCCGTCTCTCTTATTGATTTTGTTTTAAAAGGAATGAAGTATGGATAAGCATACCTGGCACATACTGGAAATACTGGAAGAGAATGCTCGTGCAACGCCTGAAAATATAGCCTCTCAGACAGGTTTGCCTGTAGCTGAAGTCAATGATATAATCTCAAAGCTTGAAAAGGATAAAATCATCCGCAAGTACAAGACTATTATTGACTGGGAGCAAGCAGGTGAAGATTATGTTTATGCGATTATCGAGTTAAAAGTCGTACTTGAGAGGAAACAGGGTTATCAGACGATAGCGGAGCGTCTCTACAAGTTTCCAGAAGTGCGCTCGGTAAGGTTGATTTCAGGAGACCATGACATCTCTATTACTGTGCGCGGCAGGTCTATGAAGGAAGTAGCATTTTTTGTAGCGGAAAAAATAGCAACACTTGAACAGGTTCATAGTACATCCACTCACTTTGTTTTAAAAACCTATAAAGAAGACGGTTTCATATTCGATGAACCTGAAAAAATTAAACGTTTGCCTGTATCCCCATAAAAAAACCATAAGGTGACGAATCATTGAGAACGCAATGTGATCCTTCCTGTTTTGTTGCAGACCACCTAAAGAAAGTACCACCATCTGGAATCAGGCGTTTTTTCGATATTGTATGCGAGGCTGATGATGTTATATCTCTTGGTGTAGGTGAACCTGATTATATAACACCGTGGCACATAAGAGAATCCTGCATACATTCAATCGAACAGGGAGAAACATCCTACACATCAAACTATGGACTTTTAGAGCTTAGAGAACAGATATCTGAATTGTTCTCGAAAAAGTACAATGTTGAATACAACCCTGAGTCTGAAGTTCTTGTAACAACAGGTGTCAGTGAGGCACTTGATCTTGCAATCCGTGCGATTGTTAATCCTGGTGATGAAGTAATTGTTGTTCAGCCGTCTTATGTTGCATATGTACCATCGGTAATATTTGCAGGTGGCGTACCGGTTACTATATCTACAAAGATGTCCAATAATTTCAAAATAACGCCTGAAGAACTGAAAAATGTCATTAATGAAAATACTAAGGCAGTGGTACTGAATTACCCTAACAATCCGACAGGAGCCACTATGGATAAAGCCGATCTTGAGGCTATAGCTGACGTGGTGGTTGATAATGACCTGATGGTTATTTCAGATGAGGTGTATGATTGTCTGACGTATGAAGGAGAACACACCTGTTTTTCATCTCTTGAAGGTATGCGAAACCGCACGATTTTGCTGAACGGTTTTTCAAAATCGTATGCAATGACGGGTTTCAGGATAGCCTACGCACTTGGTGATTCCGAGATTATAAGCTCAATGATGTTGATACATCAATATACCATGCTCTGTGCACCAATCGTAGCCCAACTTGGAGCGATGGAAGCATTGAGAAACGGTAATGACGAACTTGACAAAATGATTCGTGAATACGACAGACGAAGGAATCTCATTGTAGATGGTCTCAACAGAATAGGATTGGAATGCTTTGAGCCAAAAGGAGCGTTCTATGCATTTCCATCAATCCAGAGTACCGGTATGACATCATCCGAATTCGCAGAAAATCTGCTGGATGATCAGAAGGTAGTAACCATTCCGGGAGATGTTTTTGGTGAAGCAGGACAGGGTTTTTTGCGATGCTCTTATGCGACATCAAAAGATGAGATACAGGAAGCGCTTGAGAGAATTGAAACGTTTGTTAACAAAACCTGATTGATATTATCAATCCACAGCCAGTTCCTCATCGATGTTGTCGATAAGCGAACTTACTTTTTTGTACCAGTCATCGATGTTGTCCTGCATCATTTTTTTGACGGATTCGGGACTGATTGCTACGTATTCGTAATAATATCCTCCAACATCAATCGACCGGCTTTCACGATAAACAAGTCCGCATGATATAAGATTTTGCAGTGAACGGTAGGATGTGCTGCGTTCTCTGTCCAGCAGTTTGCCCAGTTTTTCGGCTGTCATGGGACCGTTTACAAGTAACAGTTTGTATGCCTGTAAATCAAGGTCTTTTAGTCCAAGAATACATTTTGCTACATCATCACAATTAAAATTTGCTCTCAGCATTTCGGGAATAGAATGTGCCATTTATAAATCACTCGTTTTATGGATTGATAGTTTTTGTATAGTTTATCCAAAACCATAATAAACATATCGTTAATTATATATATAATTTGCCAAGTTCAACCGCCATTAAAATGGAACCTATAATTCCTGAAGACAAGCGTTCTGATAAACCACTGGATACAGACGAGATTATTTATCATCCGGATATGAAACGTGCAAATGAATGGATACTGGATGAGTATGACCCTCCTGAAAGAGATGTCTGTATTTTTGTGCCCTGTGCCAAGAAGAAACCGTATCATGAAAGTCCTTCGCACCAAACCTTTGATAAGGTAATATTCGGTTTGCTGAACCCTGAACAGGTTCATGTGGTCGTTTTTGGTACATGCGGTGTAACACCCCGCGAACTTGATACCCAGTATCCTTTCATGCATTATCAGTTTATGCTTGGTAAATGTGATGTACCAAAAATAAAACGTGATTTCATAAAAATGGAAAGCGAACGTCTGGCACGCTATCTTGAAAAAACAAGGCACAAATACAAACATAGGATAGCTTATTGTATAGGGGATTTCAGAAAGGCAATGGAAAAAGCAGTTGAAATGGTAGATATAGATGTTAAAATCGTTCCTGAAGAAGATACAATTCAGAAAAACATCAAGCTGGATAAAAAGTTTATCTATGGAAGCCTCAACCAGAAGGACTATCTTCAAGATTTCTCTGATGCCATAACAACAAATATGGGACTTGAAAAAAAGACAGTTGCAATAGATAAAGAGCATTCAGAGAACGATAATGATTGGTATCTTTTCTAAATTTTAAAATTAATTTAATAAAAATAGGTTAAAGGTATGGAGATTGTGCAAGTACACCCATACCGTTATCCGATATGTTAAGCACTCTGATTTCATTAATGGTTTTTGAACCCCGCATTTTCATGACATAGACTGAACGCTGGAGAGTGTTGCCAGTTTTGAAACGTTCAAGCTTTATGACTGAATCAGCACCATATTCAACTACATCGTTAAGCCCAAAAAGTGTTCCTACTGTAACAACTGAGGTCACACCGTGGCTTCTGAATACGCTGAAAACATCATCGACCATTGTTCTTAGTTTATAATTTGATTCTATCGCCAGGAAGAGAGCTTCTATTGAATCAACAAAAACGCGTTCCGGTTTTTCTTTTTCTATTTTACTCTCAACCAGTTTTTTAAAGCTTTTTATAAGCTCTGATGGTGCAATTTCCACACTTTTTTGTAGACGAAGGCTTGGGTCTGTTATATCCACAAATGAAATGTATCCCTGTTGTTCCATTTCTTTCAAATCCCAGCCAAACGAGGTTTTCATTTCTCTGACCAGTGATTTGGATTCTTCAGAAGTTATTATAACCATTCCTTTTTCACCTTTTTTAGCCCCCTCATACAAAAATTGTGACCCAAATATAGTTTTTCCAGTACCTGAATTACCAGAAACTACATTAACAGTTTCTGTAAAGAATCCCCCCTGTAACATATCGTCTAGGCCTGGTATCTCTGTACTAACTCTCTCTGGTTGAGATGTCTCTTCCTGTGATGTTTCTGCCATTTATAATCACCTGATAGGTCTATCAATAAACTTGGTTTTTAACCTTAAATAATCAATTCAATTATTTGGAGTGTCCTGTATATACATTTTTGTGTTTATACAGATATAATTTTATTCTTTATTGGATTTATTCAAATAGTATATTATGAGAGGTTAATATATAAATTAATTTATTTAGAAGATTGTCCAGACCTTTCCATTAATTTATTCTTACAACGTTCCAAATCATTAGCAGTATTAATATTAAGTGCAAGTTCGGGATAATCCATTATAAGGTTGTAATCATCCTGTTCTTGCTTGATGTATTTTCCATCCAGGATATTAACACCAGTAGGAACAATCAAGTTTCCGTCTCTGTGGAATACTGTATCAGGTCTTATACCAAGATTTTTGCATACGGATATCGGAACGTGTACAGAAAGAGCAGGTTTATTACATTCGCGATACTCATCTACGATTTTGTCAATTAATTCGGGGGTTATCAGAGCAAGGTCAGACATTATAATCATAACAGGTTCTTTTATACCTGCGTTTTCGACTGCATATATCATATCGCCTACATAATCTCCACCTGCAGTTTCTATAACATTTACCCTGCCTTGATATTGATTGGATACATAAATCTCAGTGTTTGGGGTGGCCTGGGACACAGCAACATATATGTTGTCAATATTTTCTGCTTTTTCGAGAGCGTCAATAACGTAGCTTATTAAAGGGAATCCAAGAAGCTGTACACAGGGTTTTTCACCCATTCCGAGTCTTGTTCCTCGTCCACCAGCCATTACAATAACGTCCATATAATCACGCCTCCGGTATAGCCTCCTTTAATCATTAAAAATATAGCTAACAATGTAATTATCCGACCGACTTCATTGGATGTGCCCAGTCCATCACCAGTCACGCCACCAAAATGGCGGTTTGTAATATTTAATATTATTAATGCAGATATCGTTGCTGAAATAAAACCAACTATACCAAAAATTCCAAGCATTAACCAGCAGAAGAAACTTCCACCGATAAGTCCTATAATGAATTTAGGAATTGTGGTGTTATCAATAACCATCGATCCAAGTCCTTCATGTATGGATTTGCCAAAGGCTGCAATCGTGAGCATCGATTGTTTTGCTGATATTTCTGCAACAACCAGAGAAGAAAATATCAACAATCCATTGCTCAAATTTATATTCTGAACCAGACTTTCATCAAGTAAAGTGGTTATAACAGCGTATAATGAGACAATGCCCAGTACACAGAACGCCGCTCCACCAATTCCTACTGATACGTCTTTCATGGCATTTATTTTCTTTTCACGTGACCCATGAGCTGTCAGTCCATCTCCAAAATCAGCAAGTCCGTCAAGGTGGTTAAATCCTGTAAAATAATACACCGTGATGATAATGGCGACAGCACTGATAACAGGGGGAAATACAAAACCAAAAAGGTAAGCAAATGCACCTATAATAAGACCGATAATAATGCCTACAAACGGGAACAGGTATATTCTTTTTACCAGTTCATCAAGACCTTCCATTGTGAGTCCGAAAGGTATGGTGGACAGAAATCCGAAACCTGATTTTACTGCAAGTAAATATGAATTCATTCCGCAACCACACCAGTCGTTTTATTCACCAGATTCATTATTGTTGTCCATTTCTGCTATGGCTCTTGTATACATATTTGCAGAAACACCGCCTACAATACCTGCGACTACATCGTCCATAAATGGTCCAAGCTTTGAAAGAATTCCGGGTTTTTCCTTATCAAAACGGACATATTCAAACATTCCTTTATCTCCGCTTATGTATTTTGAAATGCTCATGCCGAGCACCTCATCGGCAATAATAAAAGAGAGGTCTTTTTCATAGGAACTTTTACTCAGATTGGGAAGTGAGCCTGCTTCACCTTCTTTTTCAAGCAATATTCCCGAATACACCAGTATACAGAGGTTAGGGTCTGAAAATGCTATGTCCAGTTCTCTTGTGAAGATACTTTCTGCTTTTTCTTTGGTTTCAAGTCCTGGATGTGAAAAATATAATTCCATTGCAGTATCTATAATATTTTTTTTACTTACACCGTTTTTTTCCATAACATTATAGATTTCATTATCGTATTTTTCTTCTTCAAGTTCTTCAGGCTGTTCGCCTTTCAGGTATTTTTCATCTATATCTGATAATTTCATAACAATCCTCTTTAACAAAACCTTTTGGATTAGATATAACCAATTAAATTCATAATTCCATAAATAATCAATGAAAATATAATTATGGATATTATTGCTGCAGATATAATAATTTGGGATACTCTCTTAATATCAGAAGGTTCAGGTTCAGGGAAACTATCACCGAGTGTATAGGTATCCGGTTTTTCAAGTTTGATTCTGAGAGCTCCAGATACAGCTGCCATGGGATATCCAGAATTAGGTGATGATGTGAACCCTCCTTCATAGTAGGCACATTTTAATGAATCGACGATGCTGAGTTTTTTCTCGACAAAAATATTGACCACAAACGCGGATAATGCGATAAATACTACCGACATTCTAGCGGGGACCCAGTTTAGTACATCATCGAGTTTAGCGGATACATACCCCAATTCATTGTAGGTATCGTTTTTGTAACCGACCATTGAATCCAGTGTATTAACCGCTTTGTAGGCATATACAGCCACAAGCCCAAAGGGTCCAAGAATTGAATAATAAAATATTGGGCTTAAAATTCCATCTGTAAAGTTTTCAGATGTTGATTCTATTACGGCGGATGACATCTGACTACTTTTTAGTTTATATGGGTCTCTGCTGACAAATATTTTTAATTTTGAACGAACATCATCCAGACGATTTTGAATCAGGTCATTGTAAATATCTTGGCCGTGTATAATAAGACTTCGTATAGCGAATGTGGATTTTAAAAAATAGGCTGAGATGAGAATAGCAATAGTCCCTGGTATATAAGATGCTGCAGTAAACAATGTGATAATATAACCAATAGCTGATGCAAACACTATACATATAGTTGCAAGAAATATCCCGTATAATTTTCTGGATTTTTCAGGGGATGTTTTATCCATGAAAGCTATAAATTTGCCTATCCAGACCACAGGATGGATTGAAGCAGGAGGTTCACCAACCAGCAAATCAAAAACTGTTGCTACAATAAGAACCGATATAAAAAATTCAGCATCTGGTGTTAGAAAACCAATCATAGAAGAGGCTCCACTATCCTTTCCCAAGCTTTATTCAGGTTTTGTTTTGTATCACCATTTTCTTCCATGAGAACATCCAGTATCTGCTCTACAATTTTTTCCTTGTGGATAATATGACAGTCAGAACAGCTCCATACATTTCCTCCACCAGTACTCTTAATGTATTGACCTCCTGTACGCTCATCTTCGCATGGATAGAAAGGACAGAAACAAAAAGTACAATCCTGCCCAGGATAGTGGCAGGGATAATATTCACAGGTACTTCTACCTGAATGGTTGCCTGTTGATGCAGATTCCAGTTTGGATTCCAAATATTTGTTTCCTTGCTCCTGTCCCCATTCAGTAAGCAATTCACCTATATATTTAGCCAGTTTATCGGTATCCTCCGAATTTCTGACAGCGACTCTGATAAACTCGTTACCAAGTGAACAGAACGAACTGCAGTCTCTTACAAGTATGCCTCTTGCAGCCAGTCTCCGGGAAAGTTCAGTAGAATCCATCACAGATTCACTTACATCCACAAGTATGTAGTTCACACTGCTGTCCAGTGGAGTGAATCCGTGAATCCTTGAAATCCTGTCGATGAGATACTTGCGTTCCCTGTCAATCATTTTCCTTGAATCTCTGAAATATGAACTGTAAACACCGCCTTCCATGCCCAGCAATTCAGTACCCACAACATCGGATACAAACCCCATGTTCCATGACAATCTGGCATTGTCAAGCACATTTGCCAGTTTTTGTGATGCAACACCGAATCCTACACGGATGCCCGGTATAGCAAACGATTTTGTAAGCGAGCGCATGACAAACACAAAATTGTTATCCTTTACGAGTTCAGCAACGCTTTGCTCAGGGTCTGAAAGTTCGATAAACGCCTCGTCCACAAACAGAAGGGTACTGGTTTTTGCACACCGGTCAGCCAAATCCTTTAGTGTAGACCTTGACAGCAGTTCTCCTGTAGGGTTGTTGGGGTTGCAAACAAAAAGAATCTTTGAGCTGTTAAGGAGTTCGTCTGAAATCTGGGGAATCTCACTGTAATTAATATATATGGGTCTGGCACCGAAAATCCTGCACTGGAGTTCATACTCATCAAAAGTTGGCCGAGGTATTATCACCTGGTTACCCTTTTCGACCACACATTCTGCCACCAGTCTTATGAGTTCACACGAACCGTTGCCGAGTATTATATTTTCTCTATCCAGATTACCGATAAACCCTGCTGCAGCTTCCCTAAATTCCAGATAACGGTTGTCGGGATAACGGGTGAGTTTTCCCGTATTGTTGCTGACAAGTTCCTCGAGACTGCAGTTGTAGTAATGGAAGGGTGTACCAAGCGGATTCAGGCTTGCGCTGAAATCAAGTAAATCTGATTCATCCAGATTGTATTTCTGGGCGGTTTCGCGAACCAATCCTCCATGTACGCATGGTTGCAGTTGCAGGATTTCTGACCTTACAGGTAAACCGG
>NZ_JAHENT010000160.1 GCF_018609725.1 Methanohalobium sp.
AAGAGACTGCAGTTCGTTCTGTTCACTTGGTAACGAGTTTATCAGAGTCGCTGTCAGAAATTCGGAGGATACCGATAAACTGGCTAAATATATAGGCAGAGCCATGACTGACAGGAGTAGAGACAGCGCCAAAGAAAAACTGGAACACAGAATTAATTCCTCAAGAGGCAGGTCTCTTGTAGGTAGTAATACTGCATGTCCTTATTATCCCTGTCATTATGAAGGACAGGACTGTACTTTTTGTTTCTGTCCATTTTATCCGTGTGAGGATGAGAGGACGGGCGGTAAATGTATCGAACGTTCTTCAGGCGGTAAAGTATGGAGCTGTATGAAATGCTATATTGTTCATGATCCTGAAGTAGCACAGGAAATACTTGATGTATTAAGAGAAAACGGAGAAATGGATAACAAAATAAAAAAAGCCTGGAAGAAAGTAATTGAACCCCGCTTATCAGAAAAATAATTTTTAGAATTAATTTCTCGTATCAATCGTAGTTGAATCTGATAAACAGTAACATCTTTATAAAGATGAAGAAAACCACGATGTCTTTAGCATCGTGGTATGGTAAAGGGTCAAAAAAAATATAAGTATTTTGATAAACGATTGAATAATGTATGTATCTGACCCAGAAGAACCATCTCCGTGCTGATAAGCAGACCTATGAAACTTTGAAGAGGTTGACCAGGCTGTCCAAGAACCTGTACAATTTCACATTGTATACGATTAGACAGTATTTCTTCAACCATGGTAAATATCTCAACAAGGATACTGCTTATCACACAGTAAAAGAGAACGATAACTATAAACTACTTCAGATATAAATCAAAAATATTTAATAATATATCCATGTTTGGCGAGGCTTAAGGGAGTTGCTAAGCGATTTGAATATACCCCTCACTCAAGCCCCCATTCGTTTATCTTTTTTTTAGCAACTCCCTATAATCCTTCTCCCAATATTAATTCTATTTAATACTAACTTCTAAAAATAGCTGTGAAACGTATATATAAACTATTTTTTAAATTTTCTATGGTGCATAAAACCGAGTCCAGAGTATAAGGTGTAACCATGAAACCAGAAGCCATCATCAAAGTTTTCATATTACTTTCAGTTGCAATTCTAATTCTTGCAGGAACTGTACAGGCAGCAGATGGATCGATTACAATCAGTAGTCCATCCAACGATACTACTTTTGAACACGGAGAACAGATAGAAGTCTACGTGCAGACCACTAACACCAGCATGACGAAACCGATGCTGCAAACCTCCGATGATCTCGGTACATGGGACCCGATGGACCAGATAGATGACAACCTGTTTGTCAAAACCTGGAACACTTCTTCTCTCGAAAATGAAAACAATTCCTACATAATCTCTGCAAAAACATCTCTTTCTGACAAGGACTATTACGATTCCATAGATGTAGAGATCGAGGAATCAGCTAAATCCGCTGAAACCGATGGAGACAATAACCTGACAATTGACGGACTCAAGGATGGAGCAACCTACAATCTCAACGAGTCAATATGGGTACAGGTAGTTAATGAAGAGACAAACAATCCAGTCTCCAGTCCGAACGTGAAAATCCAAGATCCCGGTATAATCAATACCTACGAAGGTACCGATTCCGGACTTGTAAAACTTGATTGGATGGACCTTGACGGTGGACAGCTTGACCCTGGTAAATACATGGTATCAGTTACAGCTGAAGGTTATGACAATAAGGAATACCTCGTAAACCTCGAAGAACCTGAACTGGATGTCATGGGGTTAAACGACAGAGTACTGGTTAACTCCAAGACTGACATCTGGGTGATGGATAGCGAAACGGGTGAACCTGTAGAAGAAGCGACTGTAAAACTCGTTGACAAGGAATCAAACTTTGGTTTTATAAATTGTCCTGTAGGGGATTTTTTTCAAGAAAAAGTTGAATGTTTATTGGAAGCCTCGGGCGGGGATCGAACCCGCGACCTCGTCCTTACCAAGGACGCGCTACACCACTAAGCCACCGAGGCTCTTTTATTGTGCTGACGTATTCCCCCTAAATATCAGGTATCTTTTATTAATTTTTTGGTTAAAAACAACCGTATTTATAAATACCATCTGTCATCAACCGGAAAGAGTTCATTAATCCACATGAGTACATGATTGTGGTGTATAATTTTGTAAGACCTTGAAAGCACCTGGTTGCATTCAAAATACTCATAATTATCTTCAACTTCAAGATTTTCAAAATCCCGACGGGTTTCTATATCATGGTTTCTAAGAATTTTACCAATCGGTATGTCGGCACGCATCATGTCCTGTTTTACTTCAGGAGGCATTCTTTTAATGGGTGATAGTGACCGTGCATAAACATAAGATTTGTTCCCCACAACCAGAGCAACTGTACGATAGTTTATGTCATCTCCAATATCTACATTAAAAAGGGAAGCGGTATCTTTGTCTGCAGGTATTAAGTACTGATTTTTGGTCATAACAGATACATCCTCTTTTGTCATTATTTCAAGAAGGAAGGTAATAGACCCATCAGTACCCGCACATACCCGCAGACAGGTTGGGATGTCAAGACTTTTGAGTTTATCAAGGAATCCGGTTATCAAAAATCACACCAGCAGTTTAGTCTTGTACTTCTTTTTTAGCTTTTTTTACACGTTCTTTGGCAGTATACCCGGTTGCCTGATACAAGAAATCCCTGAACCTTTTGTTGGTGTCAAGTATCAGTTCATCATCAAGTTCTGTTTCATCGGCTGACTCGGTTTCAACAGCCATTTTTTTGCCTTCCATCCATACTTCTACTTTATCCAGAGCACCGTATGAAGTTATAAATTTGTCACCTTCACACTTTATTTCGGTCGGAAAGCACTCATCAAGTATTGAATAGATACGGTCACTGTCTGGTTTGTATCCACGTTTTAATTTATACAACTGCATGTTATCACCAAATACAATCTAATTCTACCAATTAAATTTTATTTTTTATATAATTACTGGACTATAACCACAGGAATTAATATTAAGTAATTTAAACTCAAAATATTAGCAAGACTTCAATATTTAAAGTGGGGATAAAATGGCAAAACTTGCGGTTGTTTATTTAAGTACACAGGGAAACACCAAAATCATGGCGGAATCAATATCAAACGGTGCAAAGTCAAGACATGTAGATGTGGATGTCAGCAGTTTTTATGATACCACAGTTGATGAAGTTGCAGTAGCAGATGCGATTGCAATAGGCTCATCAACCTTTTACTATGGAATGCTTGCGCCCATTGAAAAGTTTGTTGATGAACTTGTTCAAAAAGATGTAGATGGAAAAATTGGAGCAGCTTTCGGTTCTTACGGGTGGAGTGGAGAAGCACCTCATATGATTGCCGACAAGATGCGTAAAGCTGGTATGAATGTTGTAGACCCGGTATTAAGAATACAGCACATACCAAATGATAAAGACATTTCTGAATGTGAACGTCTTGGCAAGGATTTGGCAGAAAAAATCAAAAAACGTTGATTGAATGAACATGTCTTTTTATAAGTAACAAATTTACCAATTATATAGAAACAATTATATTGTTCCTTTCCTTTAAATAAAGTCATCCGGTCTGAAAGACATGTAATCCGGTGTTAACATAATGAAATGGATCAATATATCTCTTAAAGTAAAACTACTTATATATATTTTGTTAGGTGTATCAATAATACTCTCTGCTTCAACTGCATTTATTATAAATAGTACAACCACTCAACAGGAAGATTTAGCCTATCGACAATCAATTGAGAAGGCAAGAAGTTATGCAAATGAGTTCAATACAGGTATGAATGAAGATAAGTCAAAAGGAGAAAACATAGCCACGATGCTTTCTGAGTACAAATCTTCCAACAGAAGTGAAGTACTAAAAATGTTAAAACGATTACTTGTGCAAAATCAGGATTTGATTGGAACATATGTTGCCTATGAACCGAATGCTTTTGATAACAGAGATAAGGATTATGTTAACGCCACTTATCATGATTCCACAGGAAGGTTTATTCCATACTGGAACAGAATAGGCGGAGATGTACATTGTGAACCTTTGGTGGATTATGAAACATCCAACTATTATCAATTACCCAAAAAACTGGAAAAAACAGTGGTTACTGAACCTTACCTATATCAGGGAGAACTAATAGTAAGTTATGTATCTCCGATAATGAAAAACGGTACTTTTGTGGGTATAGGCGGAGTGGATGTATCACTGGAAAACATTGATAATATTGTAAGCGATGTTGAAATTTTTGACACCGGATATGCATTTATGTCAAGTAACACTGGAATTTTGTTATCCCATCCTGAAAAAAAACAATGGATTGGAAACAAAACATTGTACGATTTTGATGACCCTAAAATATCCCAGATGGCAGATGAAATCCAATCAGGCAGGGAAGGGCATATAGAAACAATTGACCCAAGTACTGGTAAAAATGTTGTAATGTTCTATCAACCGATTGAAACCGGTGAATATTCTTTTATTCTTGTTGTTCCAAAGGATGAAATGCTTTCAGGTGTTACAAAATTAAGAGATGAACTGATTATAATATCTGTGGTATCCCTCATTTTTATGGGTGGTGTGGCTTATCTGATATCATTATCCATATCCCGATCTATTGATGATATAGTTAGTGATTTTAAGAGAATAACCAATGATGCGATTAAAGGTAAACTGGATACAAGAGCCAATACGCTTATTCAGAAAGATTTTAGAGAAATCCCACAAGGTCTCAACAAAATACTTGATACTTTCCAGAGTCCAATTCATGAAACCATGCGTGTTGCAAATTCGCTTTCAAAAGGACGGTTAAGTACCCGTTTCAGGTTAAATGTTAAAGGAGATTTCAAAGAACTTGGGGATACCTTGGATCATTTTTCAGAATCATTGAACAATGTAATCGATGATTCAAATGCGGTACTTACTGCTATCCAGAAAGAAGATTTTACACGCAAAGTACAGGTACACGGTAATGGTGATTTTGCGATACTGACAAATGGAATTGAAAATGCACGTAAAGCCATGTATGAGTTTACGACCGAGCGTAAACAGGCTGAAGAGATTCGTAAAAAAGAGATACATCATCGTGTCAAAAATAACCTGCAGGTCATCTCAAGTCTATTAAGCCTTGAATCTGGTAATTTTGACGACCCTGTAGTGGTTGAAGCATTTAGAGATAGTCAGAACCGTGTTCGTTCGATGGCACTTGCCCATGAGGAACTTTATCAGTCAAAGAATATAGCAGATATAGATTTTTCAGAATATGTGGATAATTTGGCCAATTACCTTATCCAGACCTACATAGGCAAAACTAATAATATAATAATAAACAACAATGTCGACAAAATATCTTTAAATATGGATACAGCAATTCCACTTGGGATTATCATCAATGAACTGATATCCAACTCACTCAAACATGCATTTTCATATGATGCTACCGGTGAAATCAGCGTTAATATGTACGTTGACGGGGACAATAATTACAAACTAATTGTCAGTGATAACGGCAAAGGTATATCTGATGACATCGATTTCAGAGAATCCGAATCACTGGGATTACAGCTTGTAAATACACTTGTAGAACAGATAGATGGAACGATAGCACTTGAAAAATCACAAGGAACAGAGTTTATAATTACGTTTAAAGAATTGAAATATAATATCAAGGTGTAAAAATGAATGAACCGAAAATCCTTGTTGTAGAGGACGAGAATATAGTAGCTCTGGACATTAAAAATCGGTTGAAAAAACTGGGATATTCTGTTCCAAGTATCGCTTCAACTGGGGAGGAAGCTATAAGAAAAGCAGAAATAACTTCTGCTGATCTTGTATTGATGGACATCATGTTAAAAGGGGATGTGGATGGTATAGAGGCAGCAGAAAGAATACGTGAACTCTATGATATACCTGTAATCTATCTTACAGCCTACGCAGATGAAAAAATTCTGGAACGAGCAAAATTAACCCAGCCGTATGGGTATATTTCAAAACCATTCAAAGAAAAAGACCTGCGAACCAATATAGAAATGGCACTGCACAAAAATAAAATGGAGAAAGAATATACTGAAGAAAAAAATAAATAAATAGAATTTTATAGAAAATGTATTTAATACACATATGTTAATTTATAAGAATAAATAGTTGTCAGATGTAAAATGCAACAATTTGAAAAAATTGACCTTGAATCCATCATACACAACAGTCCCATTATTGTTTTTCTCTGGAAGGCTGTAGATAACTGGCCCGTCGAATTTGTATCGGACAGCATAACCCAGTTTGGCTACACACCTGGAGACTTTACATCAGGTCGTTATTCTTACGGGGATATTATACATCCAGATGATTTGGAAAAGGTACGCTCACGTATCTCCAGACATGTAGAACTGGGATACAAACAGTTTGTACATGAATATCGAACCTACACTAAAACAGGTGAGATACGCTGGGTTACTGAAAGAACCTTTATAAGAAATAATTCAATGGGTAAGGTTACCCATTATCAGGGTATCATTATTGATATAACCGAACGTAAAGAAACCGAAAAAGCCCTTCAGCAGTCCGAAAAAAAGTTCAGGACACTGTTTAACAATACCAATGATGCGATATTTATATGTGATATGGATAGTAATTTCGTTGAAGTTAACCAGCCGGCATGTAATTATCTGGACTACAGCAGAGACGAATTGTTGCAAATGAATATCAATGATATACATCCATCTGATACTACAATTAGTACGGGTGAAATGAACAAACTGGTTAAAAAAGGTCATTCTATATTTGAAACAAAACATGTTAATAGGGATGGAACGATAATCCCGATTGAATTAAGTGTACAATACATAGATTATCAGGGGCTTCCTGCTTTTATTGTTGTTACCAGAAACCTTACAAAGCGCAAACATGCAGAAGTAACACGTGAAAAGGAAATCCATCATCGGGTCAAGAATAATCTGCAGGTAATCTCAAGTTTGTTAAATCTTGAAGCGAGTAATTTTGAAAATGATGATGTGGTTGAAGCTTTTAAAAACAGCCAGAACCGGGTAAGGTCAATGGCATTGGCACATGAAAAATTGTACCAGTCAAAAGATTTAAAAACTATAAATTTCGGTGAATATGTAAAAAATTTGGCTATGCACCTTTGTCAGTCATATCTGGTGGATACAGAAAACGTTAAGCTCGATCTTGATGTAGAGGACATTTATCTTAACATGGATAAAGCTATACCTCTTGGTATTGTTGTTAATGAACTGCTTTCGAATTCTCTTAAACACGCATTTTCAGAAAATGAATCAGGTAAAGTAAACATAAAATTTAATCAAGACTACAATACAAATTATGAATTGTTAATCAGCGACAATGGTAAAGGAATCCCAGAAGACATGGATTTTAAAGAACCTGAATCACTTGGACTGGAACTTGTAAACACACTGGTGGAACAGGTTGATGGAATGATTGAGCTTGACAAAAGTTGTGGAACTGAATTTAGGATTAAATTCTAAATAAAATCTGGTGTAATAATGGAAAACCCAAAAATACTGGTCGTAGAAGATGAAAATTCAGTCGCTCTGGATATTAAGAATCGGCTGAAAAAACTTGGATACACTGTTGCAGGCACAGCCTCTACCGGTGAAAACGCCATTAAAAAAGCGGAGGAAATCACTCCCGAACTTGTACTTGTTGATATAGTTTTAAAAGGAGAAATTGACGGTATAGAAGTAGCCAGATACATACATAACAATCTTGACATACCAGTGGTCTATCTAACAGCCTATGCAGATGATGAGCTAATTGAACGTGCAAAACATACAGAACCCTATGGATATATATTAAAACCCTTCCAGGATAAGGATTTGCGTTCAAATATTGAAATAGCCCTCTACAATAAATACATTAAATATAGTAACTAAAACCATGTCCAATAATATCAATACCGGTTTATGCCAGATTTTTCAATTTCATAATCTTGTAAATTTTATACCCTTTTCAGCCTAACTAATACGGGTTTAATATTAAAAATACAGGATGTTTATAAAAAATAAAAAATTGGAGTTGTTTTTATTACAACTGCATGAAACGGGAAACATCTCCAAGATTTTCTTCAATTCTTAACAACTGGTTGTATTTTGAAGTTCGCTCACTTCTTGCAGGTGCACCTGTTTTAATCATATCAGCGCCCAGACCTACCGATATATCGGATATTATGGAGTCTTCGGTTTCACCTGAACGGTGGCTTACAATGACATTGTATCCGTTTCTGTTTGCCATGCTGGCAGCATCAAAGGACTCTGATATAGTACCTATCTGATTGACCTTGAGAAGCAGTCCGTTTGCAGCATCCATTTCTATGCCTTGGGAAAGACGATTTACATTGGTGACAAAAAGGTCATCTCCGACAATAATTGTGTTCCAGGCTTCTCTTGTAAGTTCAGCAAAATCCTCGAATGCTTCTTCATGGAATGGGTCTTCAATTGAGAGTATGGGATAGGTATCCAGAAGTTCCAGATAGTAATCCATAAGTTCGGAAGAGTCCATTACTTTCCCGTCTATAGAGTAAGTGTTGCCGTCAAAAAACTCTGAAGCTGCAGCATCTAAACCGATGGTAATATCAGTTTCTGAATACCCTGCCTCTTCAACAGCATTGACAAGACAATCTAAAGCATCTGATGTAACATCGATTGGTGGTGCATATCCTCCTTCATCACCTACATTTGTGGCAGCAGGTCCATATTTTGATTCAAGGATTTTTCCAAGGGCATGATATGTCTCTACTCCCATTTGCATGGATTCTGTAAAACTACCAGCTTCTTTTGGCTGAATCATAAATTCCTGTATAGCAAGTTTGTTACCAGCATGATCTCCACCATTTAATACATTCATGGTTGGGACTGGTAAATTGAATGAATTTGTACCACCAAGATGTGCATATAGCGGAATGTTGAGTGAATCTGCAGCGGCTTTGGCAATTGCCATTGAAACACCAAGAATTGCATTGGCACCGAGATTCATTTTATTATCAGTACCATCAAGGTCTATAAGCAACTCGTCAATTTGCCTCTGATAACGTACATCCATACCTAAAAATTCATTTTTTATAGTACTATTCACGTTTTCTACAGCACTGATGACACCTTTACCTCTATAACGTTCATCTTTATCTCTAAGTTCTAAAGCTTCATTTGTTCCAGTGGATGCACCTGATGGTACACTGGCTCTGCCAAATCCGTTACCTGTGAATACATCCACTTCTACAGTGGGATTACCTCTTGAATCTATGATTTCTCTTGCATGTATATTTTCTATTTTATATCTCAAATCCTCTCTGATGTATGACATAAAATCACCTCTATAATATTTATAACCTAAATCTTATAAGTGTTATAACCGTATATAGTGTTACCGTTATCCTGAGAAAAAATTAAGATATGTCACATCAATCGTGTTTTGACCGGCATGTAGCATTAATTTAATTGCTGATGTGGGGCAACAGAGGTACGTGAAAGCCAACGGTTTTAACAGTTCTCTTTAAATCAAAACACTCTATATTAAAAATTTAGAGTTAAACTTAAACTTGGTAAATTGAAAATTTACCAATATCTTTAAACTTCGTTTAAAGAGTGATGAAACAATCCCGTAGATGTTGAATCAAGCCCATAATAAATAGAATAATCACTAGCAGTAGATAAAAATTATATAGTTTCAGAACGTATAATCAGTACCAATCGGAAGGATGGATTAGATGGTTCGAAATGAAGGACAGAACTACAGGAATCTAAGATTCAGAATTCATCCCACTCCTGAACAGGAGAAGAAACTGGATGATACTCTGGAATATTGCAGACTAATCTGGAACCATCTTCTATCTATCAAAGTTGATTTATACGACAGGTTCGGTTTATCTGTATCTAAATCATCACTGTAAAGATACCTGAAAAACTTAGATTATCCTATACATTCACAGGTAAGATTGAATGTATTCCAGTGATTATGTTTTGCCTATGACAAGTTCTTCGATGATATCAAGAATGTCAGATTGAAAAACACTAAACCCTAAAAAGGTGCATTCGTCAAGAGAAAAGATGTTCCGTGTGGAAAGAATTCGTCCGGATTCATCGAATACGATGAATACTTCCGAAAGGGCATCCCAAGTTCAAAGGCAAAGAAGATTTTAGCAGTTTCAGATACAACCAGCACGAAAACGGCTGGTGGCTTAAAGGAGATAAGTTATACCTATCCAAAATAACCGATAAATCTAAACCTATCAAGATTGATATCGACAGAAATCTATATGGCGAACTGAAGATATGTACTCTCAAGAAAGAAGGCAAATAATAGTTCGCCTATCTGACCATCGAACTACCGGATAATCCTACACCTTCTACACCAGAAAATGCTGTAGGCATAGACCTTGGACTAAAATCTTTTATAACAACATCAAACAAATGATGGTAATCTCCTTACATCAAGAGGTTTTCAGGACCTTCATGCGTTTGGAAGAGAATTGATGAAATTGGTTAAAGTTTATTGATTGTTGTTAAATTGTATAGGAGCAAACCCTTTATTGCTGTTAAACATCCTGGCTGCAGAAATACCGCTAAGTTCCATGATAAAAACTTCAATCACCATGAAAGTTTCATTTCCTCCTCTCAGACACCCTACTTTAACATCTTCTTGGTTTCCTGTGGATGTGTGAAGATGTATCTTGGGTTTTTCGTTTTCAAAAAATATGTTACCTATACCCATAATTTCACTTGGTTTTTCCAGTTCTGACCATACAGGTTCAGGAGGTATGATTTTTTCCAGAGGACCGGTTACAAGATTCGCTTCGCCTACTGCACCCAGAAGAACAAATACCGCTGAACGGATATCTTCATATGTTGCAAGGTTTTCAAGTTCTTCTATAAGATTTTCTTTATTATCGATTCTTACTGTAAAGACCCTACCGATATTTCCTTTTGTATATTCCATTTTCGTAAACCTCTGTTATTGGAATTTATATCTATCATCCAAAGTTATTTTTATACAGTCCTCTAATCCATATCTGATTAATGTTGTTTGTTTTCTGATTTTATTCCTATTATTAACACACCTATGCCTACAAAAATGAATCCATAAATAAGTACTGTAAAATTTAGATGTAGAAATAAAATCATTGTAGATACAGTACCCAATAACGGAATAATCGGAAAATTACCAATATTTAGTGGCACTCTAAACGGCCGATATTGAAAGGATTCACAATAGCGCAGTCTTATTAGTGTAATATTTACAGTTATGAAGATAAGAAACACCATAAAATTGGATATATTGGCTACGATTGCAATATCCTCGATAAACGTAAGTGATATCGAAACCAATGCAATAGTTGAAATGGCAATCCAGGGGGTTCTCCTTGATGGGTGGACCCAAGCAATTATATTTGGTATAGCTCCATGTTCAGCCATCCCATAGAGTATTCTTGAACTTCCAAGGAGCATAAAAAGTACAGCGTTGGCTGTAGAAAACAGTGCAATAACTGTAATTAATTCAAAAGCGTTTTTCCCAAGAGCTACTGATGCGACATCTGCAAGAGGGGCTGAAGATTTTGCCAATTCTTGCCAGTTGTAAACACTTACAGCGGTCAATGATATTAGTATATATAACGACACAGTGACAACAATCGCAAGTACCAGTGCTTTCGTTATTGTTTTTTCTGGATTCTTAGTTTCTTGTGACAGCCTGACAATCTCCTCAAATCCAAGAAAAGCAAAAAAAACAAGAGCTGAAGCTTCAAACAGACCACTCAAACTTGTAACATCCAGATAATTGACAGATCCCATATATGGCAGACCTATAACAATAACTCCCAGAAGTCCCATAACACCTGTTGCTGTCATTATAATAGCAAATCTTACAGACAGTTTTACACCTGTAAACAGTATTAGCGTAAACACCAAAATCAATATAATAGCTACCGGTAAAATCGCTGTGTCAAAAAGAGTACCAAAATAGCCGCCAAAACCAAGTGCTACGGTTGAAATTGCAATAGTTTCACCTATTAATACAAACCATCCAACAAGGAATGCCATTTTGTCTCCAAAAGCCTGTTTAACATATACGTATTCTGCACCGGCTTTTGGGAACATGGATGATAATTCCATATAACTGAGACCGGTAAATGAAATTGCTATGCCGGCAAACAGAAAAGCCATCCATAAAGCGTTACCTGCTAATCCTGCAGCTTTTCCAATTAGTACATATATACCAGCACCAATAATACTCCCCACTCCGCTAACGGTAAGCTCTAACAATCCGAGTTCTTTTTTGAGTGCTGTTTTATTATTAGCCACAAAATCCCCACTTGGTATTATTGTATGGGGATTAAAGTAATTAGGTTTTTTTATAAATGAGAAACGGGCAATGGAATTTAATAATGGGGTTCAAGCCCATCAATTTTTGAAAATGCCTTGTCCACTTCTTTTTCATTCTCGATTCGGTTTTTCTTTTCACGTTCCTGACCAATTGCATCAATAGCAACATTGTATAGATTTTCAATTTCACTTGCAGATTCCATTGTAGATACTACAAGAACCTGTGGATATTCACCTTTTCTTACAATAATACCTTTAAATACATGACCTACATTTGCAGACAATTTTTCTATTTCATTGGATATATCATCAATACTCAAATATTCGTTATCACCTTTTATAATGACCATTGCTCTGCTTGCTTCTTCATAAACATTGGTGGAAAACAGCAGACCAGAAGGTGCAAGAGCGTTTTGAATAGCAGTTTTTACAGGCAGGTCTTTATCGGCTCTATAATACCCAATAGTAGCAAGTCCGGCACCACCTGCCATGACGGTCTGGAAATCTCCAAGATCGGTTACCATCATCATTTCACTGTCCATGGAATCCAGAAGGAACATCATACGTTCTGCAATCATACCGTTAATACCATCATATGCAGACTGGACATTTCCTCCAAGGTCTTTGAGGAATTGGTTGTCTGCAAGTATAATACCGTCTGTGCCGCTTTCACGTATTTCCTTCAGGCTAAACGCTGTATTCTGTAAATACAGTGTACCTTCTTCTCTAAACGGGAGTACAACAAGTGAGTATACAGGAAAATCATATCGCTCTTTGAGCTCTTTTACAAGCAGGGGTGTAAATGATGAACCAGTTCCGCCTGAGGATGATGTAATTACAAAAGCAACATCAAAAGGACCTCTGTCCTCTACTTTGCGGGTTATATGTTCCTTATTTTCCTCAAACACCTGTTTTCCTACGTTACGGTTTGCACCTACACCATGCAGGTGTGGTATATGGACACGGTCTTTTGCTTTGGTAAATTCTAATTCTTTGAGATCGTTTATAGCAGTATTTATCGCAATGGTTTCAACATTGCTTTTGTATTTTTGTTTTGAATAGAATTTGGCAAATTTGCTTTTTTTTCCGAACGCTTCTTTGTTTATGGCGTCCAGAACTCGGTTACCGCATTGCCCGTTTCCTATAATTAATACATTTAGCAAATTATTCCTCCAGTTGTTTTAATATTTTTAATCTGTTTTTAAATACTTATTTTTTCCTACAAATTTAAAATTTATATTCTCTGTGTTTATAAAACACCCATCCACCAACACCTATAATGACTAAAATGGGCAGAACATATACATAAATCGGCAGATTGAGTAAAAAGTCAAATCTTCCTTCTTTAACATGGATATTATTTGTTATTGCTTCGGTGTTAATGCTTTCATCCGCACCATTGTTGTAGGATAATTGTGCTGAAAGGTTATATGTACCCATTTCGTTGGCTTTAACACTGAATGATATCTCTTTTTCTTGACCTTCTCCAAGACTTTCAAGGTAGATTTGTGGTGCGCCATCTATTATTTCTATTTCATTGTCCCCTTCTACATACTCCATTCCATCAGGGATATCTAAATTTATATTTACAGTTTCTGCAGGTGCTTCTCCTGTATTTTTAATATTGATTGTGGATGTTACAGTATCCCCTCTGGGAATAGTTAAACTACTTGCTTGGTTTGTAAGATTTAAAACGGCTTTTTCCTTTTCAGCCGCTTCTACAGTTATAGAGGGTGTATTTGATGTTGCCTGTGAAAAATCCTGACCTACAGTATTTGAAAATGTTGCAGTAGTAGGTTTTAAGGTTAAGTTTCCTGATTCTGTCGCTTTTAGCAAATACACTGCAATTGTTTTTGTTTCATCTACCTCTATTGACATTGGACCCATCTGGTCGACAAATGTTTCTTCAAGTACAAAATTTTCTTGCATGGGGTCTGAAAAAACTACGTCAGTAGCTTTATCATCTCCTGTATTTTGTACTTTTACAGTAACTTTAACTGTTTCACCGGATTTGATGGTGTCAGAATCAAGGTTTTTGTTTATATCAAGTATGGGTGTGCCTGCAAAGGTTGCTTCATCATGACCTCCATTAATTACTTTGTTTGTATGTAGATTCTGGAGACTATAATCGGATAATACAATAGATAATTGAGCTCTTGGTAAGGCACTACCAGCAGTTTTTATTATTTTTACTGTTACTTCTCCTTCATCTTCAAAATCAAATGAATATGTATCGTTAACACTTAAAAATTTATTATCTATTTCCTCATTTTTCCTGTAGATATAAATTGAGGCTCCTTTACTGTCTTCTTCTGTAAATACATCTGCAACATCGATAACGTAATTGTTAATTTGATACCCATTGCCCCTTTCTATAGTATCATTAAAGATTTCAGAATCTGCAGCAACACCCTCAGTAGCTATTGCCAGCAACAGAACTATACCCAAAATACGTAGAAGATTTTTTCCCGTTTTCATCATCTTAAAAACCTACAAAAATTTTATATTTGTGGATTTGTTTTTAGTGTAATTGATATGAAATATAAATTTAAGTATATATCTCATGATTATGATAATATCATTTCAATTAATTGTTGATATTTCCATACTTATATCTATCCATTGAGACATATGAATCAATGAACCCATTGATATAATATCTGCACCTGTTTTTGCATAATCTTCAAGGTTTTCAGGATTTATACCACCTGAAATTTCGATAATGACACTATTTTTTAGGTTCTTATTTTTAAGAATTTCAATTGTACGAATTATCTCTGCAGGTTTCATATTATCAAGCATGATAATATCAGCACCTTTTTGAGCAGCTTTTATTGCATCATTTACTGATTCAACTTCAACTTCTATTTTTTGTGTGAAACTTGCAAGTTCGACAGCACTGTCAACTGCATTCTCAAGCCCCATAATTTTAATATGGTTGTCTTTTATCATAACAGTATCTGAGAGGTTGTATCGGTGTGGGTCACCGCCACCTGCTATAACAGCCATTTTTTCAAATTTTCTTATTCCCGGGGTGGTTTTACGTGTACATGCTATATCTGTCTTGTCTGAATAGCACCTGACAGTGTCGACACATTTACGGGTCTGGGTAGCGATACCACTCATATGGCCCAGGAAATTAAGAACAAGACGTTCTGCGCGGAGTAAAGATACCGCACCACCAAAGATTGTAAAAATCACATCACTTGGATGAGCCTTATCACCATCTATAAAACTGGTTGCTGCATCAATTCCAAAATAATCAAAAACGGATTTGACTACATCAATACCAGCAAGAGTACATTCCTGATTTGTAAATACTGTTGCTTCATGAGTTCTATCCGGTACCATTTTACAGGAAATATCGTTGTAACCGATATCTTCATCAATAAATTGTTCTATTTCCTTGATTAACATTATTCCACCCTGTTAAGTATCTTAAGGGATTTATATGGTTGCAGTATATTATGATTTTTCAATAATATAATTTAAGTATTAGTCTATAATAACAATAATTTAACAACAATTAAAGGAGTCCAGAAATGCTAAAGTTAGGTATAGTAGGGTGTGGAGCGATTGGTACTGAAATATGTAAAGCAGTTGATGAAGGCTCCATCGAGAGTGAACTTGTGGCTGTATATGATAGAAATGAAGAGCACCTTTCCAATTTACAGTCATCTCTTGTGAATACAGAACCAGAGGTATATGAATTACAGGAAATGGTAAAACATGTAGACCTTGTTGTAGAGAGTGCATCACAAAAAGCAGCTTATGAGATAGTAACAACTGCTCTTGAATCCAGTTGTGATGTAATGGTCATGAGTGTAGGGGTATTTGTTGATAAAAACTTTCGGGAAAAAGTAACAGACATTGCAAAAAAGAAAGGATGTAAAATATATTTGCCATCTGGTGCACTTGTGGGTCTTGATGGAGTTAAGACAGCTTCATGCAATGATATATATTCGGTATCACTTACATCTAGAAAACCACCCGAAAGCCTTGAAGGAGCTCCTTACATAGTTGAAAATAATATCGACCTTGAGAACCTTAAAAATGAAACAGTTGTTTTTGAAGGGTATGCAGCAGAAGCTGTAAAAATGTTTCCTGCAAATGTTAATGTGGCAGCAACATTAAGTCTTTCAGGACTAGGATTTGATGAAACCAGTGTTAAAATTATAGCAGATCCCGGTGCTGAGAAAAATATACACAATGTAACAGTAAAAGGTAATTTTGGCGAATTTACTACAAGAGTAGAAAATCTTCCATCACCTACAAATCCAAAAACAAGTTATCTGGCAAGTTTGTCTGCTATCGCCACTCTTCAAAAAATAGTAAATCCCCTTCAAGTGGGGACATGATAATGGATAAGTTTTTATGTGGGCATGATTATTGTAATTTTAAATAATAGGCTTTTAATAATCAACTAAATCAGTCCATCAAGTGGTTTCATGCAGGATAAACAATCCATTATTGATAATATAAATAAACTGAAAAAAGAAAAAAATGCAGTAATACTTGCCCATAACTATCAAAGAGATGAAATACAGGATATTGCAGATTTTATTGGAGATTCACTGGGACTCAGCCGGGAAGCAGTGAAGCAAGATGCCGATGTAATTGTTTTTTGTGGTGTCGATTTTATGGCTGAAAGTGCTGCAATACTCAGCCCTGAAAAGACGGTTATAATGCCAGAAATTGATGCTGGTTGTCCGATGGCGGCAATGGTAACCCCGAAATCACTTCGTGAAAAAAGGGAAGAATATCCGGATGCTGCAGTAGTTTGTTATGTGAATACATCAGCTGCGGTTAAAGCAGAATGTGATATTTGTTGTACATCCGCTAACGCTGTTAATGTTATAAACTCTCTGGATGAAGATACGATAATATTTGTACCTGATAAAAACCTTGCAAATTTTGTTGATTCTCAGACTGACAAGACTATAATACCATGGGAAGGTTACTGTCCTACACACCACCAGATTCTTGCAGGTGATGTGCTCCTGATGAAAGAGCAACATCCAAGCGCAGAGTTTCTGGCTCATCCTGAATGTCGCAAAGATGTACTGGAGATTGCTGATAAAATTTTAAGTACCACTGGAATGGTAAATTATGTGAAGCAATCAGATTCTAAAGAATTTATTATCGGAACTGAAAACGGAATCTTACATAGGCTGGAGAATGAGAATCCAGATAAAACATTCTATCATGCGTCCCAGTACGCCATTTGTCCAAATATGAAAATGATTACCCTTGACAGTGTTCAGAAATCACTTGAAAGAATGGAATATAAAATAGAAGTTCCTGAGGATATAAGAAAAAAGGCTAAACGTGCGCTTGATAAGATGCTGGAGGTAAAGCGCAGTAAATAATATTGTATTAACTGACAAGTGTATTTTATGCGTGCCTATATCCAGCTAATCCGGTATGGTAATTGTGCAATGGCAGCGATTGCTGCTGTCATCGGAGTGTTTATAGCTTTCAACATACTTAACCCTGCATTCTTGGGTTATTCCTTTGTTTACAGAACTCTGAGTGTATTTTTTGTAGTGTTTTTTGTGACTGGTGCGGGTAACGCCATTAATGATTATTTTGATTACGAAATTGATGCGGTGAATAAACCATCAAGGCCCATTCCCTCTGGAAGAATTGGTTTGTCTAAGGCTTTTTATTTTTCACTAACACTTTTTATAATCGGTGTGGTAATTGCTTTTACCCTTAACTGGATAACAGGAATTATAGCACTATTTAACTCACTGGTGCTTATTTATTACGCAAAATCCTTAAAGCGAAAAGCATTTTCTGGAAATCTGAGCATAGGATATCTGACAGGTTCTACCTTCCTTTTTGGTGGAGCTGTATATGGAATATCTGGTCTTTATGCATTGATGATTCTATTTATTCTTGCCACACTTGCAACTACATCCAGAGAGATTGTAAAAGACATTGAAGATATAAAAGGAGATGAAAAAGAAAAAGCAAGCACACTCCCGATTCAGATAGGTGTTAAAAAATCCGCCTACATTGCTTCGTTTATTGGCCTTATAGCAATAGTCTCCAGCCCACTTCCTTATATCCTGTCTTTGTTAGGTATAAATTATCTCTATATAGTGGCTCTGGCGGATATATTCTTTATAGTAGCTATTGTTGAGATAGTTTTCTATAAAAACGCCTCAATGTCTTCCAAACTTTTTAAAATAGCAATGATGTTTGCTCTTATTTCTTTTATTGCAGGTTCACTATAAATATTTAGTATAGAGGGACCTTTCCTTTTGCAAGTTCCATACAAAATTGCTGGATATTTTCAAGTTCTGAATTGATGACCTCGTGAACATCCGTTTTGACTGAATCAAGTGTGCCTGCTTCCATTGAAATCTGTGTAGTTGCCATACGAGGTGCATCAATAGGTTTTCCTATATCACTCAATAACCATACGTAGGCTTCAGAAACATCAGGTATTTCATTATAAATTCTATAAGCAATTCTATGGCTTAAAGCGTTGTAGATTTTTCCTACATGACTTACAGGATTTTTGCCGGCTGCAGCTTCTGCACTGGAAGGTCTGTTTAAGGGGATAATTCCGTTAACACGATTCCCACGTCCTACTTGACCGCAATCAGCGTCTTCCGCTGATGTACCTGTAACAGTGGTATAAATTCCGTTTAAACCTTTTCCGGGTTCATCAAGGGTGTTAAAGGAAATTGAAGTTGAAGGCAGATTATTTTCAGTTTCAGCGTACTTTGACACGAATTCATCAATTTCATTCATGATTTCATTTTTTCTTTTGAAATATTCATCTTCTGAGTTTATATAACTATCAATCAATGGCATTGCCACTGTGAGATGAATATTGTTGTTGTTTCTTACTCCCATGACCTTAACATCTTCACCAGATTCAGGATACTCTTTTTTAAATGTAGAAGAGTTTAGGTGTTTTTCTGTTTCATGAACTATCCACTCTGTAAATGTAGACGGAGCAAAACCAACCGCAGCAGATGTATCATTTGCACCAAGAACTTCATTTTTTTTCTTTCGTCCGAATATATCAGTAAGTTCCGAAGAACCACTTTTAAGCTCAATTTGATATTTTATATGGGATGGGTCTACAAACCGTAAATTATCAGAAAACCACTCCTTTGCAGTACTGGTAACAATATTTTCAATATCAAATTCTACGCCATCGGCTTCAAAGGTTGCACGGTCACCAAAAACAAGAAGCATCGGGTCTACAATATCTCCTCCTCCAAGTTCACCTTCAACTTTTCCTGATACAAGCATTCCTTTGTCAGTATTATGATGTAGTATGTAACCCAATTTTTTCAAATATTCACTACAAAGGTTTACTGATACTTTATCCATCAGCGAATCACAGATATAATCAGGATGTCCCAGACCTTTTCTTTCAACAATTTCAAGTTTCTGCTCTTGAAGTGGTTGGGCATTTAAACTCTCAATAACAATATTGCTCAATTATTCTTCCCCCTCATGCATAAAACAAAGAATTAAACCCATCTATAACATTGGTAGTTCCCTTAATAAATTTAACCTTCTGTGTCTTCAATAAATGAGGAGGAATGTTTGAGATATTCCTGAAGCATCCTCGGGAATGTGGATGCCGGGACGTACCTTACAGCCAGTTGTTCTGCCCATTTTTGTATCCCGTAATCGCTTGCTACAACAGCGGCATCAAGTTCTTTTGCAAGCAGTAATACATCAATATCTGGTGCGCTGTCAAGAATCCCATAGCGAAGAGCTGATCGGTATTTGTTTCTGAATTTTCCTATTATACTGCCTATTACCTCTCTTTCAATTTCTTCACCGGAATTATCTCTGTCCTCTTCCTTTAAGGACGTACACTGAGAAGCGGTATTTAGAATAGCGTCTTCTGCAACATTCATACCTTTGTTTATTCTGTCACGCATATAAGTGACATATTCATGAAATATACGTGATGGAATTGTTACATTATATCTGTCAGGTGTTTTTTTGACAAGCCATGTATCAATTTTAGCAATAACTTCGTCTTCACAGTTGTTGTTCTTGGCGAATTCTTGCAATTCATTGTATACTGACGGAAACGGAATGTAACAGCTTATATCAAGTTGGAGTCTGGCATTTGCTATAAGCTCAAGGATGCTCTGCATTCCGTCACATAGTTCGTCAATTTCCATCTGTGACCTGACCTGCAAATCGGTAAGTGCGGTGGTATCCAGAACAAATCTCTGTCGCAGCATTTTTTAAACTCATAGTTTGATTTAGATTATTATTTGATGGGTTTTATTTTATAATATATCAGTTTTGTTTTTGTGAAATTGTCCTGTTTTGTGGTAAGTTATTATTTTAAACTGAAGCTTTTTTCCTTCTGTCTTCTTTGATTATTTCTTTTACGATTTCTATTGCATCACTGGCATCATCAGCATAGGCATCTGCACCAATTTCACCACAGAAATCCCTTGAGACAGGTCCCCCTCCTATCATAATTTTAACACCGGGAATTTCTCTTCTTGCCATTTTTACTACATCTTTCATACCCATCATGCTGGTGGTCATCATGGCAGATAATCCGATGACATCAGCATTTACATCTTTGGCGATTTCTATAAAATCTTCATAGGGAACATCCTTCCCAAGGTCATATACAGTTATTCCAGCAGACTTAAGAAGTGAGCTTACAAGATTTATGCCAATGTCATGGATATCACCAAGGATAACACCCACTACAGCCACACCGGATTCTTTTGTCCGTTCTACATCAACATGCGGCTGAAGTACTGTTATAGCTTCATTCATAGCTTCAGAGGATAACATGATATGAGGAATAAACATCTCACCGTTGTCATATTTTTCACTGACAATATGCATACCGTGTGTACAACCATCTGTTATTGCTTCATATGGATCTATATTCTCTTCCAGTGCTTTTTGAGCAAATTTTATAGCTTTGTCTTTATCACCATTGACAACAGCATTGGCTAATCCGTTTAATATATCATTTTTATCGGTCAATCTTAACAAACCCCCAGAAAATGACCTATATATTTATATTTAGCTATACAATATTTATACTTATAGGTGGAATAAGTGAACTACCACTTGGCTAAAGACCAAGTGGCTTCATAAGGAGTTTACTCCAAAGAGTCTTATC
>NZ_JAHENT010000161.1 GCF_018609725.1 Methanohalobium sp.
GACCTTAAGATTTGCACCTTTTGTTGACAGGACTGAACCAGGAACATATGAAATTCGTGGTACTGTATTTGAAGAAGATGGAATGGATGTCAATAAATGGACACCACTCAACTTTGAAGGGTTCTATTACGATATTGATGAAGGACTTCAAACAGAATCACTTAAAGTCACTGATGATACTGGTGATGATATCGGATTAGATTATATTAGTGATGCTGTTAATGTTGAATTTGAATATGAAGACTGGGGCAAATACAAAGTCATAGGGTTCATGGCTGAAAAATATTTTGCAGGTTACCATGAAAGCAATGATGAAAACAACACTGAATTTACAAATGATGACATTAGTCCATTATCAGATGGTCAATTGTCTAAAGCACTGATAGATAGCGAAGAACAAAAGTCCATTTACACAGGTTCATCATTAATACTTGAAGAAGGATATACACTGAATATAAACGAAGTAGACGTTAACGGAGATAATGTTTTCATAGAACTTAGAAATGGTGGTGAACTGATAGAACAGGATATCATATCCAGTGGTGAAGAATACGTATATGAAAAAGACCTCGGTTCTACTGATGATGTCCCAATAATTGCAGTCCACTTCTCTGAAATATTTAGAGGTCAGGAAACAAATGCCGTCTTTGTTGATGGAATATTCCAGATTTCTGATGAATATACAGAAATAGAAAATGGTGATTCCTATGGAAAAATGAAAATTAACAACATCGGAAGAAACAGTATAAAAATGACAAATGATGGTTCCATCACCCTTGATAAAGGAGATACAATTAATATCATGGGAGATATCAAGTTCAAGGTCGCTGACTCCGATACACTGAGATACTATCCCTTTGTAGAAGTTACAACCGAGCGTGGTGAATCACTGAATCTTGATATCCCTGATACCGCAATAAGAGGAGAAACATTCACAATAACTGTGACTTCTCGAGGTGCAGCAATTGAGAACGCCGAAATCAGTTACAATGGTGAAAATGTTGGAGAAACATCCACAGATGGAACTTTAGAATACACACCCGAAGATACCGGCACCTACACAATAACAGCTGAAAAACCGGGATACGTGTCAGCAAGCGGTCAGGTTGATGTAGAAATACCAGAAGAAGCTAAAGAAAAAATGAGTGTCAGTGTCGATTCAGAAGACATCTTTGAAGGTGATGTTATAAATATAACAGTCACCAGAGCTATCGGCAACGAGCCGATTGAAAATGCTGACGTTTTCTTTGACCAGAGCCGTATTGGAGAAACAAATGAAAATGGAAAGCTTTCCTACACTACAACAGAAATTGGATTCCATAAAATAACAGTATCCAAAGAGGGATATAAAGAAGCCGAAGAAAACATCGAAGTTCTTGAATTGATGGCTGATTTTGAATTTTCAGACCTGAAAATTAATCCCTCCACAGTAAGTCCCGGTGAAACCGTAAAGATTTCAGCCAACGCCACAAACACTGGAGAAGTCTCAGGTGATTATAATGTTGAACTTGTAGTAAATGGCAGTGTTGTGGACTCAAAGCAGATTAACCTTAATGTTGGTGATAATACCACAGTGCAGTTTAATCATTCAAAAGAACAAGCAGGTAACTACTCAGTAGAAATCGGTGAACTTACAGGTTCTTTCAAAGTAGAAGAGAATTCCAACATCATACTGTATTCAATAGGCATAATCGGTGCTATTGCTGCCGGACTTGGATATATGTTTACAAAAGGAGGATGGACGATTGAAATGGTTAGAGGAAGAATAACAGAACTTATCGGAAAAATCCGGTAAGTTTTACATCCAATACCTTCCACCTATTTTTTGAACCGCGATTTCAATTGCTTCAACAATACTTTTTCTTGGCATTATAGTTGTTACCGGCACCCTGATAATTTTTTCAACTGTTGAACTGACAATTGGAGCACAGACCAGTGCTTTTGCTCCTTCTCTTTCCGCCTGTACCGCAACTATAATAGCATCTTCTATAGAAGTAGCTGAATACTCCCTGATTGTAATGGTTTTGCCCTGTACCTTCCTTTTTGTTTCGTTGATATTATCCAGCACAGGTCGGGCTGCAATTACACCAATAAATTCTTCAGTCTCAGATTTTGTTAAGTTATCCGCGGTTTTTACAATCTGGCGTAATGTTTTCAAATTGGGTTCTCTGTTACCGGACAATATTTTATAAAGTGTACTTACCGGAACATCTGCTTTTTCTGAAAATTCAGCTATCGTCAAACCAAGTTCATCTTTAACCACTTTTGAAAGCGTATTCTGAAAGGACTCATCCGATTCAAAGGCTGCTTCTATAATTTTGTTTGCAGGCATCATTTTAAATTCTCATTTTTACAAATTAATTATCCTCATTAGGCTTTAACATAGAATTATTAATACTTTAAGGTCAAAAATGTGGCGCTTACGGTAAATCATATATAAGGTGTATAAGCGATAATTAACAATTACTTGACAAATAATTAAAAAAGAGGTGGAACCATTGAAAAATCACTCCAAAATAATATCCATTTCCATTATAATTCTTACCGCTATAATCCTTTCAGGATGTGCTGGTGATGGTGAACAAGATATAAACCAGCTAACATTTGGATACCAGCCAAGTACTCACCAGATCGCCTATATGACTGCTGCAGAAAAAGGATGGTGGGAAGACAATCTTGAACCCCACGGTATAGAGACTGTTAATGAAAACGAATTTCCTACCGGTTCACCGGAAATGCAGGCTATGCTTGCAGGTGACATCGATGTTGCCTATGTAGGCGCTGCACCTTTTGTCTCTGCTGTTGATAAAGGTTTGAACGCAAAAATTGTTGCAGGTGTACAAACACAAGGATCAAGCCTGGTACTCCGCCCTGAATTTGCCGAAGATTATGAAGAACCACAAGACCTTGAAGGGCTAAAAATTGCAACTTTTCCACCGGGCACTATTCAGGATACAATACTTCGAAACTGGCTGAAAGATAACGGTCTCGACCCTGACAAAGATGTTGATATTGTAGGCATGGGTCCAGGTGACGCAATTTCAGCCATATCCGCTGAGCGTGTAGATGGTGTATTTCTACCACATCCTGCACCAGCAATTATTGAAAGCGAAAACAATGGACAGAGTGTGGTAGAATCCGGAAAAATGTGGGACGAACATGCTTGCTGTGTATTGGTTATTAGTGATGAACTCATAAATAACAACCCCGAAATTACCAAAGAAATTGTAAAAACCCATGTTGAAGCAACAGAATATAACAAAAACCACATGGATGAAGCCGCCCAGATATTTGCCAATTATACAGGCTGGGAAGTATCACAGGTTAAAAAATCCCTAAATGAATGGGATGGACAATGGATTGCAGACCCCAAAGCAATTGTTGACCCAACTGTAAATTACGCACAGGTACAGTATGAACTTGGATACATAGACAAAAATCTCAAAAGAAGTGACATGTTTAATACAAGTTTTTATGAATCCATAGATACATCCTGAAAAGATAGGAATGAATAAATAAATAAATTAGAATTACTTACCGGTGTTGAAATAAATCAACGTGGTCATAATGAAACTTAAAGAAGTAGCTCAAAAAAACGCTCCAGAAATCACATCGCTGATTGTAGCAGTTACACTGTGGCAGATTGTAGCAGAATTTATCATCAAAAGAGAGCTGCTTCTTCCAAGTTTTTTTGATGTGGTCTCATCTTTTATAAGTACTGTTGAAAGCGGCACTTTATTCATTGATTTTTCAATCAGTCTGATGCATTTTGGAATTGGTGTTATTGCTGCACTGCTTATAGGAATCCCTGTAGGAATCGTGATGGGATGGTTTAAAACTGTAAATCGTATTTCTGACCCGATAATTGAAATCCTTAGACCTATACCTCCCCTTGCGTGGATTCCCTTTGCACTGGTATGGCTGGGGCTTACACATACAGCCGCAGGATTTGTAATTTTTGTAGGAGCAGTATTTCCTATAATTATAAACACTTATACAGGTTTTAAAAGTGTTTCAAAAATAAATGTCGAAGCGGCAAAAGTTCTTGGATGTGTAAAACAGAGAAGCCTTATAAGGCATATTGCATTTCCTTCATCACTACCATCCATAACAGCAGGTATAAGAATCGGAATGGGTGTAGGATGGATGTGTCTAGTTGCCGCAGAATTTTTCGGAGTCAGCAAAAACGGGCTTGGATATAAACTTTGGTGGCATTATGGTCTGCATCAGATGGATTTTGTCCTCATGTACATGTTCATGCTCGGTATACTGGGTCTTACCATTGATAAAGTGTTCCGAAAGTACATAGACAAACGACTTCTTAAATGGCAATCCGGTGTTGTGGTATAATTGGGAAAAGTAAGTATTGAAAACGTCTCACAATATTTTATCAATCGGGAAGGATACAAAACTCAAGCACTTAAAGACTTGAATCTAGAAATAAAAGATAAAGAATTTGTATGCATAATAGGACCTTCCGGCTGTGGTAAAACTACATTACTAAGGATTATTGCAGGGCTAGAAAATCCAAGTAGCGGTAAAGTTACTCTTGATGGTGAAAAAATCACCAAACCTGACCCAAAACGTGGAATGGTTTTTCAGGAATATTCACTGTTTCCTTGGAGAACCGTTATACGAAACATTACATTTGGACCTGAAATGCAGGGCATGGATAAAAACAAATCAGAAGAAATTGCTGAAGAATATCTAAAACTTGTAGGTCTTGAACAATTCAAAAACAGTTACCCATACGAATTATCAGGCGGAATGAGGCAGAGAGTAGCAATCGCAAGAGCTCTTGCAAATGATCCCGAAGTATTACTCATGGATGAACCTTTCGGGTCGCTGGATGCACAGACAAGAAATGTGCTGCAGAGTGAATTACTGGACATATGGGAGAAAAAACAGATAACTATTGCATTTGTAACACATAGTGTAGATGAGGCAGTATTCCTTGCAGATAAAATTGTTATGTTAACTTCAAGACCCGGGAAAATTACAAATATAATTGATGTGAACTTGCCAAGACCAAGAAACCGTACAAGCCCCGATACTAATCAATTCAGAGACAGGGTTTTAAAAATACTGGCAGAAGAAAGAGTTAAAGAATAATATTTTATTCTGTACGTATAATTACCCTTGTACCGCGTTCTATTTCTTTGACATCCACATTGCCAATCAATTCCAGAGTTTTTTCAGCTTTAACAAATCCTATCCTACATCCCGGTCTTACGCTCATTTCCCCGCCGCATATCACAGATTTTACCACAGCACCATCAAGAATTTTAATAGTGTTTTTTATTTCCAGATTGCCGTCTATCTTTGAATACGGACCTATAAGTGCATCATCTGCTCTAACATTACCTCTTATCACAGAACCTTTTCCAAGTTTTAGAGAACCGTTAACATCTAAATCTTTCCAAAAATTTACCCCTATACCTGTTATCAGGTTACCGTTAATATTCACGTCATCTTCAAAAAACGCCTGTTTCCTGATAATATAGGTATTGGATTCGGGATGGTACTTTAAAAAATTAGGATCCATAAAAATCACATGTTTCCTGAATATAGATATAACCATGACCCGAAAATCCATCATAAAACCGGTTGATGGGCAGTGGATACTGGATTATTTGCCACCTTCCCGGTTTTCTTTAATTATTTTTGCTATCTGTTTTAAAAGATATGATTTTGGAGCTGTTTTATCAACCATCACTCTTCCGCTTACTTCCCACCATGATCTGGGATAGGCTTTATCTTCTTCTACTTCAGGGTTCAACCCCAGTTTGGATGCAGCTTTTTCGATTTCTTTAAGTTCTGGTTCTCTAACGGACTTTTTCTTTGATATGATTCGACCATCGCTTCTCGTTCTTGTCCGGTCCAGATATACCGGCCAGATTACCAGTTTTCCTCTATCACGCATTAACATATTAAACAAATGTAACTTCATTAAATTTAAAGTTGGCTGATATTTTTAATCCAGTGATGCCATAATTACCAAAATATATATAATTATTTAAACGTTAGTAAGTTTACATGATTGACTCGGAAACAAACATTACAGTAGAACCAGACCTTGAAGAATTTATACTTAACAACGATAAGGATTTCCGATTGTCCACAACCTGTGGTGGGCCTATCCTGATACCTACTTCGCTGAAACCCCCTAAACCATCGGATATAAAAATCGATATTGGTGAGAATACTCTATATATATCAAGGGTTCAGGCACGGTATGTAAGCCATCTTAACAAATCCATGATACTCAATTCTCCAATATGCGAACTTGACTGATTAAACTCTCAAATTATTTATTATTTTTTTACCGGCAACTACATCATCAATTGAAAATACTTCCAGATTATAAATACCCCTGTATCCTTTAATATCTTCAAGTATCGAAAAATCTATCGTACATTTTCCAGGTGCCTGATGTAAGTCACCGTCATAATCCTTTGTCCATAATCCATAATTATCATGAAGATGCATATGAACTACATACTTTGATATTCTGTTTGCAAAATACCGCAGTTTTTGATTATCCCCACCACATGTAAGATTTGCATGACCGATATCAAAAGTCACACCAAGATAATCTGAATTTACTTCTTCAACTGCCTGTAAAAGTTCATCTGCATCGCAGCATAAATTGTTTGTATCGGTACCTTCTTTATTTTCAAGACCCAACATTACTCCATAATCTGATGCTGTTGATGCAAGTGATTTGAGATTATCCACCATTTTTGAAAACGATCTATATCTGTCCTGATGGATTTTACCCGGATGTATTACTACTACTCTTGTATCCAGTTTATTGGCAAGTTTTATTGATTCTTCCATTAATCCAAACTGCTTATCATCCATAATTGTCGTATCAACAAGCAAATCGTCAGGATAGGTATCTACATCTGCAAAATATGGAGCATGCATGGATGTAAAGGCGTTGGATGTGGACAATTCATCATATACCTTTTTGAATTCATCATCCTGCAATTTCGAACCGTTATAAAGCCCCATTTTTGGTATATAGAGTTCTATAGAGTCAACTTCATGCTTTAACTGGTATACACTTCCTGCAAGTGATGATGCTCCGATTATCATATCTAAAAAACTGGTAACTGGTTAAATAATGGTTTTGGTTAGTAGGAAATCAAAGTAACAAAAAATTTGTTGTATAAAATTGACGAAATATAAAGTTTAAATATTTAAAAACAATATTATCGGGTGTTGATTTTAAATCAAAAACCAAAAGCTTTATGAATGATTTGAGATTATCCAATCAAGTTAACAAAGTCTATTCCCTATCGATTATAATACAGCATACCCACATCAGGAGATGCTTATTACAGTTTTTTACACTGATTTATAATCATAAAAAGAAAGGAGGAAAATGAATGGACCCACTCTTAGGTATGGGTGTACTGGCACTTATGGGAGCTGCAGCAACCATTGCTGGCGCTACAGAGGATCTTGAATCTGATGTTGGATCGCAAAGTAATCCCAACTCTCAAGTGCAACTTGCACCCCAAATGATGCATCCACATAGAATATACAACAAAGCTATTTCTGGAGAACCACCATCAAACGCTCTAATGTGTGCGATTGGAGGTACCATAGCTTCAGTTATGATGAGTGCATATGGTTTGTCTGTGGTTTTTGCAATTACATTTGGTGCAGCTATTGCCGCAGTTATACATGGAACATATGCAGCATCATCATTTATGGGTAGAGTTTCCAGTCAGAAACGTTTTAAACAACCATTGTACCTTGATATTGTTAGGTCGCATACACCTGTCATCATAGGATATGCATTTTTAACCACATTCTTTATACTGGTTATATCCTATCTAATGTCATCGGTGCTCAATCATCCGTTCCCATTGCCGCTTCTTGCGTTTATTTGGGGTATTACTGTTGGTGCGATTGGTTCATCCACTGGTGATGTACACTACGGTGCTGAACGAGAATACCAGAACGTTGAATTCGGATCTGGTATAAACGCTGCCAATTCTGGAGATATTGTTAGACACGGTGAATCAGGTCTCAGAAACGGTATCGACAACGCTTGGTTCTGTTCAAAATTCGGAGGACCTGTCACAGGAATTGCATTTGGTATGACCGTTTTCCTCAGTGGATGGGTAACAACCGTATTCAATCCCGGGGAAAGTATAACAATGGGCTGGCTTTCAGTAATTGCCGGCTTGTTAATAGTTGCTATTTTGATAATCGGAAATCGAATCATCGAAACCTGGGCACGCAGTACCTATGGCCCCTACCAGGAAGAAGAAAGTGAAGAGGTGACTGCATGATAGATATCGTAGGAATTCTTTCAGCCAACCTATTATATGTGCTTCTTATTACTATCGGGGGCACACTTGTTTCGTTTAGTGTTCATTTTGTTCCTGTCGGAGGTGCACCTGCAGCAATGGCACAAGCCCCAGGTATTGGAACTGGTACTGTGCAATTGGCTGCCGGTGCGGGTTTAACCGGACTAATTACCGCCGGTACAGTTTTAGGACTTACAAACAGTATTGCAATCGTCCTTGCATCTGGTGCAGTCGGTGCAATGTTAATGATTGGAAGTACCATGATTATTGGACAGATGGTATACGTTTTTGGAGTTGGTGTACCCCCTGCCGGTGGTAAATCCAAATATGATCCGATTACAAAAGACCAGCAAGACATCTATTCCTCACAGGGTACTGAAGGACACGCCCTGCCGACTGCATCCTATATCAGTGGAATAATCGGCGGAGGTCTTGGTGGTCTTGGTGGATCACTGGTTTATTATTCACTGGTTAATGTCACCAATAACATAGGTATGACAGACCTTGCCGGTTTAGCAGGTATCTTTGCTGTTGGTATTTTCTTCATAAACGCAGTTATACCTTCATACAACATCGGAGGAACCACAGAAGGTTTCCACGACCCCAAATTCAAAAAATGGTACAGAGCAGTAATATCATCCATAATTGCAACATTTATGTGTGCAATTATAGGCGTACTCGCCATAGGAGGTCTGTAAAATGTCTGCAGGAGGATCTGGCGGACCAGCAACAGGTGGAATTGACCACAACAAAATAATCATATTTGGTATTATAGGCGCTCTCGTAGGAATTTATGCAGCTTATTTCCTTGTAAATGCAATCGGTTCAGCATTTTCGTTTATCGCTGGACTAGGTGCAATATGCTCCATTGTATGGGGTGCATCTGCTGTAAGAAGAGTCAGTAATTATGGACTTGGTACAGGTGTTCCGTCAATAGGGATGTTGGCAATTGGTACTGGTATGGTTGCATCCCTCTTTGGAATGGCAGTAGGAAGTATAGCAGGACCTATCATATCATTTGTTACTGCATGCATCATCGGCCTGGTGATTGGTATACTTGCCAACCGTATCATCGGCATGGGCATTCCTATCATGGAGCAATCCATGACTGAAATTGCAGGTGCTGGTAGCCTTACCATTGTTGCTCTCAGTACTACTATGTCAGGTACATTCATGATTGAAACTATATTGCCCAATGTCATTGGTACTGGATATATCGCTATGATATTCATAATCGGTGCTCTCTCTATACTGCATCCGTTCAATGCCAATCTTGGACCTGATGAACACCAAGACCGTACATTGTCAACTGGTTTTGAAAAAGGTGCTATAGCTGTAATTATTGCAGGAATTGTAGCAACAACTACAGCTGGTGCCGCATCTATACCAACAATTCTGGTTGGTGCATTTATCTGGTACACTGCATTCTCGAAATTCTATGAATACATCAAAAGAGATGCGCATAAAGTGGTTGGAACTGGAGTACTACCAACCGAGGAGGAGTTAGAATGACCACCGTACATGTAGCACCTGAAGTGAATCTGGTAATGGACCCGATGAGCGGTTTGGTAGCAGCAGAAAGAGAAGATGTAATATCATACTCCATGGATCCAATACTGGAACAACTGGATGAACTGGATAAAGTTGCAGATGATATGGTTAATTCTTTGTCTCCGAATATGCCGTTGCTTAATTCTAATCCCGGGCGTGAACACACCTCGTATTATGCAGGAATTATATCCAACGCTTTCTACGGCATAATCGTGGGTCTGATATTTGCAACAATTATCATCATAGCTCTGTACGCCATGGGCCAGTTCGGAGGAGGTTTATAAAATGGCAGAAAAAAGAGAACCTGCTGAAGGGTGGCCAATTCTTAAAGGTGAATACGAGGTAGGAGACCCCAATAACTGTGTTGCAGTTATTACATGTGGTTCCCATCTTGAAGGCCAGCCAATGCTTGATGCAGGAGCTTCTATTGTTGGACCCTGTAAAACAGAAAATTTGGGTCTTGAAAAAGTGGTATCACACATCATATCAAATCCAAACATCCGTTACCTGATTGTCACCGGTGCAGAGGTTAAGGGACATATCACCGGTGAAGCAATGCTGATGCTTCATAAAAATGGTGTTAAAGACAACAGAATTGTAGGCTCTACTGGTGCCATTCCTTATGTTGAAAATCTTACAGAAGAATCTGTAGAAAGAATCCAGCAGCAGCTTGAAGAATGTGTGGATTTGGTAGGTACTGAAGACCTTAACACCATTACATCAAAAATCAAAGAACTTGCTGAAAAAGACCCTGGTGCCTTTGATGCCGAGCCAATGATTATACAGCTCGAAGAAGAAGAGGAAGAAGAAGAGGAAGGCGGAATCAAGCCGATGTCCGCTGAAATCGCAACCATACAGGCAAGAATCAGAAACATCGAAAAGGATATGATTAATGCAGGTGAAATGAACAAACTTCATTCTGGTGTACTTGCCGGTAAAATCGAAGGCATCATGGTAGGACTGGTCCTATCACTGTTTGTCCTTGGACTCCTGTTGTTTGGAGGTATGTAATATGGCAGAAGAAGAGGAATACGGACAGGGTGTACCCAAAGTTATAAACCCATTAATGGGACCCATCGAATCCGTTGTAGAAAAGATTCGTTACAGAGGTCAATTAATTGCAAGGAACCAGAAATTAGACTCCGGTGCATCTGCAACTGGTGCTATAGGGTTTGCAATTGGTTTTATAATTACAATAATTTTGACACTTGTAATCCCGTTCCTGGTCTGGCAGGTGGTATAAATGAGCGACAGTGATGAAAATAGGAGTATACCGAGTGTAATTGTAGACCCTGATGACTATAATGAAGTGGTTAAAAAACTCGACCGTATAGATGAGAAGGTTGAGTTTGCCAACAGCGAAATAGCACAGCGTATAGGTAAAAAGATAGGCAGAGATATAGGTATCCTGTATGGAGCAGTCACTGGAATACTGATATTTTTAATCTATATTTCAGTATCATCAATGTTCTGATTAAGAGGTGTTTAAATGTTTAGATTTGACAAAAAACAGGAAGTCTTCAAAGTAGGAGATGTCCATTTTGGAGGACAACCCGGAGAATACCCTACTGTTCTGGTAGGCACAATGTTTTATAACCGACATAAAATCGTAACTGATGAAGAAAAAGGAGAATTTGACAAAGAAGCCGCCGAAGAACTCTGGAAAACACAGGAAGAAATGGGAGATATTACCGGCAATCCCTACGTTAACCAGATTGTTGGGGAAACAAAAGAAGCAATCAGAAATTACATAGACTGGTTTGTAGAAGTAGATGACAGTACACCATTTTTGATTGATTCATCTGATGGAAGTGTACGTGCAGAAGCCGCCAGATATGTTACAGAAATTGGAGTTGCTGACCGTGCAATCCACAACTCAATTAATGCAAGCATCCACGAAGATGAAATTGAGGCTGTCAGCCAGAGTGACATGGAAGCTTCAATTGTACTTGCATTCAATGCAACTGACCCATCTGTAAAAGGTAAAATGGACATACTCGAAGAAGGTGGCGGCGGTATAGAAAAAGGATTGCTCGAAATTGCAAGAGAAAGCGGTATTACCAAACCACTGGTAGATGTAGCAGCAACCCCACTCGGTGCAGGTGCTGGTGCTTCAATGAGAAGCGTCACCACAGTCAAAGGTCATTTAGGGCTTCCTGCCGGTGGTGGATATCACAATATGTCGTCTGCATGGGATTGGATGAAGCAGTTCAAGAAAGAACACAAAGAAGCATATATGCCTGCTGATGTTGGTACAAATCTTGTTGCCCAGACACTTGGATCCAATTTCCAGCTCTATGGTCCGATTGAAAACGCAAAGACCGTTTTCCCTGCCACTGCAATGGTTGACATCATACTTGGTGAAAATGCCAAAGAACTTGGTGTAGAACTTGCAATGGAAGAACATCCATTGTACAAACTGGTATAACTACCAGTTTCTCTTTTTTCTAATTTTTAAAAAACAAATTCTTTATAAGAGCATGATCCTACATCCAGTTCATGACAGACATTATGCTCTTATGGGATACAAAAACATTATTTGAAAAACTTTTTCAGGAAAATGAACTTGGCTGTAAACGGGTTATGTCCAGTTCTCTGGGGACACCATTCCTGCCCCCATGCAAATCGGTTATAATTCCCACTGGTTTTGCCAATCCACAGTACACTACAATTTCTTCAGGTATTGAACAGAACAACAAATCATTTGAAAAATTCCTGAAAAACGGTGGTATAGTTACAGTATTTGGACCTATGGTCTCTGAATATCATTATCAGTGGTTACCTGTACAGCTTACCTATATACAGAAACACAAGTCCACACCGCTTCAAAAAGTAGGAGAAAATGAAGCACAATCCATAATTGAAGACCTCAGCGAACCAGTCGAATGCGATGGATATTTTTCGGAAACAGATGGGCAAGTATTATATAAAAACGATGAAAACCAACCTGTAATGATCGTCAGGGAATACGGTGATGGATTAATAATTGCAACCACTATACATGAATTTCCTTCCAGTAAATTCCTTACATGGATAAAAAATAGCGGTAAAAAAACACAAATTTAATCTTATTTTTTGGTTTTTACCGTTTTATCCGAACGCAAACGTTTTACTTCATCAGGTTCGTTTCTAATTCTTAGTACAAATAACCCTGAACACGGTTTGACATACTGGAAAAGCAGGTCAGAATCCTTTACACCCACCGGTATTTCATGACCACCTCTTAATACCACTCCCAGCAGTTTATACCCACCCGGTACATAGAATGTTTCATCTGAATTTTGTTTTATGTATTTTTCACTTTCTGAAGGTGTTACACCGCTCAGAACTATTTCGTAGGGTAGGTCACTTATACATGTCATATTATTGAATCCTTATTCATGATTGTTCGATTACAAGATCTGAAACTCGTATTCCACTTTCAACAATCCTGCCCACTACTTTACCATCCACCATATCGGCAGCTTCGTCAGCCTGCTCTTCTGGGAGGATTATCACAAATCCCATACCCATGTTAAAGGTTTTATACATTTCCAAATCTTCAATATTACCTTTTTCCTGAAGGAATTTAAAAATGTCGCTTACTTCAAGCGGGTCGTAAAAATCGAATCCCATCTCTGTAATCCTGTTAAGTTTCAAAAGTCCGCTACCTGTAATATGAGCAAGACCGTGTACATCCAATTTTTTAACCACATCCAGTACTTCTAGATAAATACGGGTTGGCTTTAGTAATTCTTCACCTATTGTAGTGGAAGTATTATAAGGGAACTGGTCAGAATAGGAATAACCAGAGTTTTCAATAACCTTTCTTGCTAATGTGTATCCATTACTATGGATTCCGTTACTTGGTATCCCTACTATTGCATCCCCCTCTTGAATATTGTCCCCGGTGATTATCGAGGATTTGTCAACCATTCCAAGACAGGTACCTGCAAGGTCAAAACCTTTGATAATATCCGGCAGAGTAGCCGTTTCCCCACCTACTATCGAAATATTTGCAATTTCTGCTCCCTTTGCAAGACCTTCTCCTACCTGTTCAGCAAATTCTTTGCTATAGGATTCCACTGCAAGGTAATCAACAAATGAAAGTGGTTCAGCACCAATAGCAAGCAGGTCGTTTACATTCATTGCAATACAATCAATGCCTACCGTGTTCCATTTCTGCATTTCATTGGCAATCAGAACCTTTGTACCAACACCATCGGTTGTCAATGCGAGTGCATATTCACCAAAATCAATAAGACCAGAATAATGACCGATTTCACTCAGTGGTGCACCTATCCCCTCACGTTTATATTTCATCTTGCTAGTGATAGATTTGATGGAATCTTCTTCTTTTTTAATATCAACACCTGAATCCGAATATGTCATACGGTTTCCCAATTTATTTCCTCCCGCTTCTTTGATTCAAGTTCAAACTCTTTATGCAATACCCTTACAGCGTCAAATGCTTCCTCTTCACTGACTACAAATGAAATATTATGCTGGGAAGATCCCTGACTGATGGTAATCACATTGATATTATCTTTTCCAAGAGAACTGAATACTCTGCCAGATACCCCTGGTATGCCTGCCATGCCTGCACCTACAACTGCAACCACACAGATATTGTTATCATAGGTCACATCCTTTATAACATTTTTATCAAATTCTGAATTGATGGCATTTACTGCTGCTTCCAGATGGTCTTCATCGACAACTATAGACATATTGGATTCAGAAGATGCCTGACTTATCATTATAATGTTTACGTTAGCATCTGCAAGCGAATTAAATACTCTGGCTGCTGTACCGATAGTACCTACCATTCCAGCACCGGATATATTGACAAGTGATACTTTTTTAATAAGGGTAACAGCTTTTACCACATCTTCTGTTGGTCTTTGTTCGGACACTACTAGTGTTCCGGAAAAATCAGGTTCAAAAGTGTTTTTGACCCTTACCGGGATTCCGTTCCTTATTGCAGGTTCAATTGCTCTGGGATGAAGCACTCTTGCTCCAAAATATGAAAGCTCCATTGCTTCTGCATAAGATATCCAAGACATTGACCTTGCTTCAGGTACTATCTTGGGGTCTGTAGTCATTATACCGTGAACTTCTTTCCACAACCAGATTTCATCTGCGTCGATGGACGCACCTATGATTGATGCACTAAAATCAGAACCACCTCTTCCGAGAGTGGTTATTACACCATCTTTGTTTTCTGCAATAAACCCTGTCACAACAGGTATACATTCAGAAAGAACTGGCCTGAGTGTTTCACCCACTTTCTGATAACTCTGTTCAAGTGGTTTGGCATTTCCATATTCATTATCGGTTACTATCCCTACATCTCCGCCTGTATACATTTTTGATTTGATTCCAATAGACCTGATTGCTCCTGATACTATAGGAGCAGCCAGACGTTCACCATAGGAAGAGATATAATCTATTGAACGAGGTGTAAGTTCACCCAGATAACATATACCAATAAGCGCTTTTTCCAGTTCATCAACTCTGCAGTCAATTGTCTGGATGGTTTCATCAATAATGTCTTCATCATCTATAGCTTCATGAATAGCACTGTAATGTTTATGAGTAAGGTCAGAGATAAATTCTTTAATCTGTGAAACCTTGCCTTTTTTGGATACTTCAATTGCATTAGAAAGCAATCCATCAGTTACGCTTCCTAATGCAGATGTTACCGCAACTACCTCATAACCAGAGTCATAATAATCTTTCAAAAGTTGTGCTACATGCCTTATGTTATTGCCATCTGAAATGGATGTACCTCCAAATTTCATCACAATTCTCATTATTTAATCCCGTCACTACGATTCGTTATTTTAATAAAAGTTAAAGATATAGATTATCCGCTGTATTATAGATAGCTCAATTAATCTGTGTTTATAATAGTTTTTCCATTCACGACCATATTTATCTGAGCAAACTCAGGATAAAAAACGCCAGAATAGAAAACACAACAACTGTTATAACAGCCGACAAAGCTGTAACCAACCCGCCATTTTCAGATATTCCTGCTAAATTTGAATCTTCCGAATTTATACTGGAATTTATCTCTGTATTATTAGTTGTCAGTCTGTCAAACACTGAACCTGCCAAATTTTTAAGTTTATTACCCACCTTTGAAGAATTATCAGATAGATTCAAACTTACTTCATTCGAATTATCAGATGTGGATTTAACCACAAACTCTTTTGTTTGTTCTTTATTAACACCTTCTTCAGAAACTGCTGTAATAGTTGTATTATGAACACCACTGGTCAAATTACCGGTTAAAGTCACATAAGTACCTGAATCCACATCATTTCTGAGATCTATCTGTTTACCCTCAAGTTCAACCTCTACTTCAGAAAAATTGCCGTTTTTAAGTGTGTAGGAAATAATTGCCTTGTCACCCCTTGTAAGCCCATCACCGTCCAAATCCTTTACTGTTGTGTTTAAAGTGATATCAGAATCAATACCTGAACTGGAATTAAAATTGTAATGCTTTCTGAGAGTCATCTTTTCAAGGAAAACTGTATCGTAATCTTTACTTGTAAATAATTCACTCAATTTAGCCAAAAATATCGTTGTACTACCAGTCCTGGTCTCTTTTGTGTATGTAAAATAATCGCCTACATTAGTTTCTGTTTCTTTGACAGTAGAACCATCCTTTTTTAATGTTAAAACTGCTGATTCTTGACCAAAATTACCAACATGAAGTGTATAGTTGTTTTCAAGCTCCAGTGGATTGATATTGTTAACTGATTCTGTATCATCAATTATAAAGTAATTATCGGTATCTATTTCAGGGTCTAAATATTGTTCAATTTTGTATTTTACCGATACATCATTTGAAGTTTCTATTAATTCAGCAGGAGTAATACGAATTATAAGATGTTGTTTTTCATCTCCATTTTCAGTTACAGTTTTTCTATATTCAAATGGGTCGTTTTCTTTACTAAACTGGTCATCTGTATCAACTTTTTCACCGTTAAAATAGAGTTCTATCCAGCTATTTCCTGTTCCATCATTGATATCACGCACTTTGAAGGAATAACCCTGATCCAGTGAATAGGTATCTCCGATATCCAGTGAATCCTTAGAATAGTGTATCATTACATCTGATTCCTGTGCAGATACTGTTGTGGATGCTAAACCAGATAATACTAAAGCTATAAGTACAAAATATATATATCTCATAGATAAATCAACAACTGTTATTTGTTGGAATTATTTTAATGTCCTTTTTATATTTAGGGCATTGATAAATTAATTTATTGGTGTTATACTCTGCAATCAAGGTGAACAGATGAAATACATAGTACTTATAGGAGACGGAATGGGTGATTATCCCATCAAAGAACTGGACAACCAAACTATCCTACAAAACGCAAAAACCCCGAATATGGATTATATTGCAAAATACGGCATTACCGGATTTGCTAAAACTGTTCCCGAGGGCATGCATCCCGGAAGTGATGTTGCTAACATGTCTATTATCGGCTATGACACAAAAAAATACTACACAGGAAGAGCCCCTCTTGAAGCGGCAAGCATGGGTATAACACTTGATAAAGATGATGTGGCTTTTAGATGCAACCTTATTACAATAAATAATGATATTATAAAAGACTACAGTGCAGGACATATAACAACTGAAGACTCAAAAATTCTGATTAAAGAGATAAACCAGCAACTTGGAAACGCTAATATCCATTTCTATCCAGGTATGAGTTACAAACATCTCATGGTTGCCAAAAATAACATTGGCGCAGATGCGAACTGTACACCTCCGCATGACATTATGGGTAAAGACAAAAATTCCCATATGCCTTCAGGCAAGGATTCTGGAACTCTTTCTGATTTGATTGACAGGTCATACATGGTTCTCAAAGACCACCAGATAAATACTGACCGCATTAAAAGCGGGAAATCTCCAGCAAATTCAATATGGCTATGGGGTCAGGGTTATGCACCAGAAATTCCGCATTTTAAAAAACTATATGGGTTATCTGGGTCTATAATATCAGCTGTTGACCTTATAAAAGGGATAGGTACATATGCAGGCCTTGATGTGGTAGATGTCCCCGGTGCGACCGGGTATTTGGACACAAACTATTCAGGGAAAGCAGAATACGCCATTGAATCACTTCAAAACCATGACGTTGCTATTGTACATGTTGAAGCTCCAGATGAAGCGGGTCATATGGGAAGTATCGATGCCAAAACACAGGCAATTGAAGATTTTGACAGAATTGTAGTCGGCAAAATTCTTGAATTTGTACAAAATGATAAATTGAATGAAGATTATACAATACTGGTTACACCCGACCATCCCACCCCTATATCTCTGAATACCCATACATCAGACCCTGTTCCGTTTGCAATTTATTCCACAATAATTAAACAGCCCGATGAAGTCGACTCGTTTAATGAAAAATCCATGATAAATGGATGCCTGAAAACAGTAAATGGCGACAACATTATAAATATAATGTTAGAGCTCAACCAATAATAAACAGCATCTATTAACCTTTTTTTATAATTCTTTAACCAAAACTTTTTTATAGTAGTACTGACAATTTAGATAATGGTTCAAACTTGAACGGAGTAAAAACAGGGGTACATAACGCAAGGAGTGGAGATTATGACACGTGGTATAATCAGATGGGATCCAGTAGAAGATATAACACGAGCACTGGATAGATTTGCACCAGGTGGAGAAATGCTTGCTGGAAGAACATTAGCTCCGCTGGTAGATATCAAAGATGAAGATAATAACATTATAATCAATGCCGATTTACCAGGAGTTAATAAAGAAGACATTGATATAACGGTCAGTGATAACACTGTACAGATTAATGCAAAATGTAGTAAAGAATCCACTGAAGAAGTATATTACAGACAGGAACGTACATATGAAGGATTCTCAAGAACTATAGTATTACCAGAGGCAGTTACTGAAGAAGGTGCAAGTGCAAAACTTGAAAACGGTGTACTAAAAGTTACATTACCCAAATTAGAAAAAGAACATAAAATAACCGTACAATAAAAGGGGGATTATAAATGGCTGAAATGATAAGAAGAGGACCTACAGGAATGAGAAGAAGGAGACCCACAGGAATCGCAAAAGGACCATCGTTATTCTCATGGGATCCTTTTGAAGAACTTAGAGAAACCCAGCAGCATTTAAGTGATTTATTCGAGAACCTTATGCCTGCAGAATGGGCAGAAAGTGAAACCTTTGCACCACTTGTAGATGTCAAAGAAGAGGATAACAATGTTGTTGTTAGCGCTGATATGCCGGGTGTAAACAAAGAAGATGTGGACATCAATGTCAGAGACGACATGGTAGAAATTAATGCCCAGCATAAAGAAGAATCCGAATCTGAAGAAGAAGGATTTTACAGAAAAGAACGTACATACCGAGCATTCTCCAGAGCTGTACCACTGCCTGCATCTGTAACCGAAGAGGGAGCAAGTGCCAAACTTGAAGACGGTGTCCTTAAAATTACTCTACCAAAAGCCAGTGAGAAAGAAGAAAAGAAAATTACAGTCGAATAAACAAAATGGAGGTGATATACAATGGCTGAAATGATAAGACGAGGATCTACCGGAATAAGACGAAGAGACCCCTTTGAAGAAATCAGAGAAACTCAGGATTATTTAAGTGATTTATTCAACCGATTTGCACTTGGAGGATTCAGCGGCGTTACAGGTACAACATTCTCGCCGCTTGTAGATGTAAAAGAAGAGGACAAAAATGTTGTTGTTACCGCTGACATGCCGGGTATAGATAAAAATGGCGTTGATATTACAGTAAGAGACGATACCTTAGAAATCAGTGCCAAACGCAGTGAAGAGTCCGAAACCGAAGAAAAAGGATATTACCGCAAAGAGAGAACCTACAGTGAATTTTATAGAACTGTCCCATTACCTGTAACTGTAGATGAAGAAAACGCAAGTGCCAAACTTGAAGGTGGAGTGCTGAAAGTCACTTTACCAAAGTCTGAAAAAGAACAGGAACACAAAATTACTGTTGAATAATGTGGATAATTGAATTGAATCGATTTATCCACTACTTTTTTTGATATATTGGCGGCATCAGAGATTAGATATTCATCATACTTTTACTCAGTCGGGGTAACTTTCATCATCGCCGCACAATAGATGTTATATAGATGATATTATATATTCCTACTGCTACTTTTAACTGCTATAATCTAAAAGAGGAATATAATTGAAATTAGAAGCGTTTACTGTAGATAATATACCCCTGATTAAAAAGGGCGATGACCTTGCAGAAATAATAAGTAATAACATCGAGTTGGATGACGGAGATATTGCTGTAATCGCTTCCACAATTGTAGCCAAATCCGAAGGTCAGGTATTCAAACTTGAAGACATAAAACCTTCTGAAAATGCGGTAAGAATTGCAAACAAAAACCGTTTTACTCCTGCTTTTGTACAGGTGATTCTTAACAGAAGTAGAGAATGCCTTGTCGAATCCCCAATAATGCTTGTTGAAACATGTAATGGAAACGTCTGTATAAATGCTGGCATAGATGACTCAAATATAGAAAAAGGTTTCATTCTCGACCTACCGGAAAATCCTGATGAAAGTGCTGAACTGATAGGTAAACGTCTTACAGAACTTACCGGCAAACAGTTAGGAGTTATCATTACAGATACAAACGGCAGGGCATTTAAAATCGGACAGACAGGCGTAGCAGTGGGTGTATATCAAATTCCGGCAATCAAGAACTGGCGCGGTGAAACAGACCTTTACGGTAATGCTCTTGAAATCACAGAAGAGGCTGTTGCGGATGAAATTGCCGGTACTGCCAATCTGCTGATGGGAGAAGGAGATGGCGGTAACCCTGTGATAGTTGTAAGAGGGATGGATATTTTAACCGAGGAAAAAAGAACGGTTAAAGAGATGCATCGTCCAGACGATGAAGATATAATCAAAAAGGGATTACGCTGTTTGAATCAGTCAAATTCCTGACTGAAATTAATAGTTTCGATTCCCGCATCTGAAAGGAAGTTCAGTGCTTCATCATCAGGATAATCTGAAAAATAAATTACCTTTTTTATATTGGCATTGATTATCATTTTAGCACATAGTATACAGGGCTGATGAGTGCAGTAGATAGTTGCATTGTCGGTACTTACACCATGAAGAGCCGCCTGGATAATAGCGTTTTGTTCGGCATGAACTGCACGACACTTTTCATGCTGTGTTCCTGACTCTATATTATACTGCTGTCTAATACAACCAATATCAAGACAATGTTCAAGGTTACTCGGTGCTCCGTTATAACCGGTAGATATAATTCGCTTGTCCCTTACAATAACAGCGCCTACCCTGTTACGCAGGCATGTAGCTCGTTTTGCAACAACCGATGCTATCTCAAGAAAATATTCATCTATACTGAGTCTATCCTCATTATCTGTCATCAATATTCATAAAATAAAAAGTGGTATATATAATTATAAGCGTCTAATCTCCCAAACAATTGGAAGGAAATTTTTAAAAATAAATCGTGTCCTTTACAGTATCAGAGGTTTGAAGAGTATGAAGGGTTACTTTAAAATTTAGTTAATTTGGAGTTATTAACCATGAGATTTGGTCTGATAGAAAGTCTGGATTCATTTGTAAAAAATCATAACAACCGGCAGGTTATAATGCTACCTGTTGCAGTTTTTCTGGTTTCACTTTTAATTATAGGATTGATGTTTTTTAGCAGCGGTTCCCCTGTTAGACTCGGAATGGAATTTGAAGGCGGTTCCATGATTGCCATGACCACAGAGGATTCTACTGATTATCTGGAAGAACAGTATTCCGAGTTTCCCATACAGGATTTGCGTAAAACAGGTGACAGGGTGGTTATGCAGTTTGGGCCTATGGGTAGTGAGCAGCAAATTGCTATTGAAGATGAGATATCATCCAAATATTCAAATGTAGAAATACGACAGATTGGACCTGTGTACGGGGAATCCCTACAAAGGCAGGCACTGATGGCATTACTTATTTCGTTTATAGGTATGGCTGCTGTGGTTTATCTGATATTCAGAACCCCTGTACCTTCGTTTGTAGTTATCGCTTCTGCTGTTTCTGATATAACAATTGCTGCCGCACTTATGAACCTTACAGGAATTGAACTGTCTTTTGGCACGGTTGCAGCATTATTAATGATTATAGGATATTCTGTAGACAGTGATATATTGCTCAACAATCGTTTGTTAAAGAGAAAGGGTAACCTTGATGAAAAAATAACCAGAGCAATGCATACCGGAGTTATCATGACAACTACTACACTTTCAGCAGTTGTTATGCTTTATCTCATATCAACCTATACATATCTTATCATACCCTGGATTTCTCAAGTGAGTATTTTATCCGACATATCCGTAGTGCTTATCTTCGGATTAGCCGCAGACCTGTTAAATACATGGGTGTTTAACACCGGGGTACTGAGATGGCATCTTGGAAAAGGTAAAGGCAGGAGGTCAAAAGCATGAGTGATGATGAAGAAAACGGTAGTCTGCTGAGAGACAGGCGCGTTCAAATTTTTATATTAGCTATTATAGCGTCCCTTATTGCTATACAGCCTATATACGTCCCCGGTGAAGGTGCACAATCAAACCTTAATTATGGACTCGACCTTGAAGGGGGTTCATGGCTCCAGTTACAGCTTCAGGGGGCTATCGCTCAGGTTGATGGTGACTCCGGTAAAATGGTGGAAGATATTGTCGAATCCTCAATAGATGCAGATATTACAATAACCAATGTAAATATACCTCCAGATGACAGTACCACCGGAACTGTAACATTTGTTACAAACAGCTCCCTTACCCAGTCGCAGATAAACCTTTTAAATATTGGTCAGGCTTCTATAAACAGAGAAGATAACCAGACCAATGTTGAAATCCAGACCACAAAGCAAAGACTGATTACTTCTTATTTATCCAATGCTTTGGATACTGAAGTAGTACCTTTGCCCCGACAGGACAGTACAGAGTATGAAATACGAACTTCTGTTTCACAGCAGGAACTACAAAACCTGATGCAAAAAGTTGATGGATCAATTGTAACAGGTCCAGAAGGGTCTCCACTATACCGACAAGGCGTTACTGAAGATACAAGAGAACTTACTAAAGAAACACTGAGTGAAAAACTGAACGCCCTTGGTCTGAAAGATATACCCGTACGCAGTGCCGGTGAAAATTACATTCTGATTGATTTTGCCGGTGTTGATCTTGCCACTGCAAAAGAGGTTGCCCAGCAACCCGGTAAATTCGAAATACGGATTGTTACCGAAGGCAACAGAACCCGTCATGTCCTGTATGGTGAAGAAATAAAAAGTGTAGGGGTACCAAGCTTCCAGAATCAGCAATGGAATGTTCCGTTTACTCTATCAGACTCAGGTGCAAAATCACTCCAGAAAGCCGCTATAGAAACAGGTGCAATCAATAATCCTTCTGAACATCCTCTAAAAATGTATCTTGATGATGAGCAGATATATAGTGCTCCGTTAAGTCCATCTGCAGCCAATACTCTGCAGGATTCACTTATCTACTCCTGGCAATCATCAGTTGGCGGAGGAGAAGAAGGAAAAGATGAAGCCGAACAGCTCCAAATACACCTAAGGGCAGGTGCGTTACCGGTAAATGTTGAAATCGTCGGTTCTGGACACATCGATGCATCACTTGGTGAACAATTCAAAACATTGGCAGTTTTAGCAGGTTTATTTGCTCTGATAGGAGTCGCAGGTGTTATATATAACAAATACAGGGAAAAGCGTATCCTTATCCCAATGGTTGGAATATCCTTCAGTGAAGCGGTCATGATACTAGGATTCTCCGCTGCTATCGGATGGCAGCTCGATCTTCCAAGTATTGCAGGCATTATAGCCGCCATTGGTACAGGTATTGACCATCTGGTAATCATAACAGATGAGGTATTATACGAAGGGAAATTACCTCCCACAAAGATATATCTTTCAAGAATCACCAAAGCCTTTGGAATTATAATTGGTGCAGCAGCAACAACAATTATAGCCATGTCACCTCTAATGGTTCTTGGTTTTGGTGCACTGAGAGGTTTTGCACTTACAACTATTGTAGGTGTGTTAATCGGTGTGTTCATTGCAAGACCGGTTTACGGAAAAATCATAAAAGAGGTGCTTAAAGATACCACCACGGACGGTACTGAGATATAAGAATAAGGTGTGGATTAGATGAAGGATATCTGGACTGTAAAATACAAACCGAAAAAACTTGATGATATAGCAGGTAATGAGTTTTCAATCAATACATTGAAAAAAATATTAAAGTCCAATAACCTTCCACACCTTATTTTTCAGGGTCCTGTTAATTCCGGTAAATCATCCACTGCTTTTGCACTTGCAAATGAACTCTATGGTAAACATTATGAAAACAATTTTACGTATTTCAATGCTTCTGATTTCTTTGATCAGGGAAAACGATATCTGGTCAGAGATAGGCGATTTGCACGTATTATCGGTACTCAAGACCCCAAAAAAATACGCATGAGCGTACTATCCATATTCAAACAAATTATCAATGAATATGCGAGTATGCGACCTATTGATTCTGATTATAAAATCATATTCATAGATGATGCACAATCTCTGGATTCCAGTTCCCAACAAGCTCTTCGACGTATCATGGAAAAATACACCTCAACCTGCAGGTTCATACTTTCTACAACCCAACCGTCAAAACTTATACAACCCTTAAAGTCCCGGGGTTTAAGGTTGTTTTTTACCTATGTAACCGAAAAAGAGCTTAAAGATTATATTCAACCGATCGCAGAAAACGAAGGCATACAATTTACAGAAGATGGTCTCGAAGCGCTTTGGTATGTATCCAGAGGAAACATTTCCAGAGCATTAACCACCACACAAATTGCGTATTTGCATTCCAAGGATGAGGATACAAATATATCCCTCCAGGACATTTATGAAGCTGTATTGAATGATATTCCCGAAAAAGAAAATATCGACCAGCTTTTTAGTGCGGCTGTTAACAAAGATATCGACACAGCACACAAAATTATAGACAATTTGCTGATTGAAAGCGGTTTTTCAGGATACGAAATACTGGAATCTCTTTATGATGTAGCGGTTGAATCCGGTGACAACGACCTGAAAGTTGCTGATATGGTTAAAAAAATCGCGGAGATTGATTTCCACATACTTGATGCTGCAAATGCACGTATACAGTTGGAATATCTGATAACTGATTTGTATTGAAAAACTTTAATTACCCTTACTAATTAATCCTTCATATAAAATAACCTTTTTTGAATAAAAATGTCAGAAAATACAGATGATTTTAACCGGGTTTGCAGACAACTTCTTGAAATGGTACTGGATGGTACAATAACCAGCAACACAGAATTGAACAAAGCCAAGAAAAGATTGAGTTCAGCCTATCGGTTTTCCTCACTTCCGAGAAATTCAGACATCATAACGGTGGGTACTGAAAAAGAACAAAAACAAGCAATGGAGATACTTCGCCGTAAACCTGTACGCACTATCTCCGGTGTAGCAGTGGTTGCTGCAATGACCTCTCCCGCCCCATGTCCTCATGGTGTATGTGTCCCGTGTCCCGGTGGACCGGATTCAGAATTTAATTCCCCCCAAAGCTACATGGGCCTTGAACCTGCAACCAGACGTGCTATTCGTAATGAATACGACCCATATAAACTGGTCACATCGCGTTTATCCCAGTTAAAAGAAATCGGACACGATATAGACAAAGCTGAACTTATCGTTATGGGTGGTACATTTACATCAAGGCCTATAGATTATCAGGAATGGTATACCAAAAAATGCATTGAAGCAATGAACGATTTCTATGACACTTCATGGAGAGATAACGCCCATAAAATCGGTAAAACCCAGACATATATACCTCTTGAAGAGGTGCAGAAGGCAAATGAAAACGCTCCTATAAGAAACATAGGCATAACCTTTGAAACCAGACCTGACTGGACAAATACCCAACATATAGACAGAATCTTGAAACTGGGTGCTACAAAAGTAGAAATCGGTGTCCAAAGTGTATACGATTTTGTACTTTCAAGGATTAAACGGGGACATACCGTCAATGATACTGCTGAAGCAAACCGTATGTTAAGAGATAGTGGGCTCAAAGTTGGATTTCACATGATGCCAAATCTTCCAGGCATGGATTATGAGCGCGAGCTTAGAGGATTTGAGAGATTGTTTGATGATTCACGATTTATGCCTGATTACCTAAAGATTTATCCAACTCTTGTAACAGAAGGTACTGAACTCTATAAGATGTGGGAAAGAGGTGAATACACTGCTCTTGATGACAATGAAGCCGTCGAACTGATTTCAGATGTTAAAGCAATGCTTCCAAAATGGGTGCGTTTGCAGAGAATCCAGCGAGATATACCATCCCAGCAGATATTTGCCGGTGTTAGAAAAAGCAATATCCGCCAACTTGCAAGAGAACGTCTCCAGGAAAAAGGTGGAAAATGCCGGTGTATCAGATGCAGGGAAGTGGGACACAACATCCTGAAAGGTATTGAACCCAGTGATGAAAATATCGAGTTTACTGTTGAATCCTACAATTCCTGTGGAGGAGTAGAGCATTTTCTTGCTTTTGAAGATGTAAAACAGGACATACTAATAGGATTCCTGAGGCTTCGATTTCCTGCAAGACCCCACCGAAATGAACTGCAGGATGCATCTGTTGTAAGGGAATTACATGTCTATGGTTCAATGGCACCGTTTGGAAGTTCAGAAAATAAATACTGGCAGCACAGAGGTTACGGTTCCGAACTGCTCGAACAGGCAGAGAAAATATCATATAATAGTGGCTACAAAAAACTGGCAATCATAAGTGGTATTGGCGCTCGCGAATATTATCGCAAATTTGGATATTACCTTGATGGGGTCTACATGTCAAAACGTCTTTATTAATGATGCAAAAAACAATATCTCTATAAACAGATTATTAGGGTTGGTTTAAAATGCTATCAATGTATTATATACCAGTATCCCATATCGAAACTACATTGACAGTCCATGATTACAATGTCTGAAAACGATACATTTGACCAAATACTTGACAAACTGAACGAAATCAACGAAAAACTGGACAGACTATTACAGGATACAAACAACAGCAACATAAATGATAAAGACAAAGAAAGCATAATATCAAATTCTATGGATGTGATGACACTTATATCACTTCCAGAACACCTTCGCACTACAGCAACCACATTACTTAAACTGGAACAGGCTACTGCCAATGAAATAGCAGAGATAACTGAAAAAGAAAGGGCGGTTGAAAGTAATTATCTGAACCAGCTGGTTAAACTGGGATATGCTTACAAATTCAGGAAGGGAAAACAGATATACTTTAAATTCGATGATAACGTGAATTAACAATAATTTTAATAAATATTAATTGAGTGGGAATTATATGAGTTTTACACTAGCGGTTCATTCTTCTAAAGGGGGCACTGGAAAAACAAGTATTGCTATAAATCTTGCAGGTGTATATGCATCAGAAGGTTACAACGTATGCCTTCTTGATTTTGATTTCAAAGCTCCATCATTCACCAATTTTTTCAAAATAAAACCCAGATACTGGATTAATGATGTCCTTCATGACAGATGCAGTATTAAAGATGCAGTAAATGATATTAGCAATGATTTTGATACATCAGGGCGTTTATATGTAGGTCTTACAGACCCGGATATAGAATCCATCCGCGAGATTTCAAGTAAAGACCGTGACTGGCAGGCAAAAGCTCTGAGATTCCTTATAAGAGCAAAAAAAGAACTTATTGATTCAGGAATAGATGTTGTTATACTGGATACAAGCCCGGGTATTGACTATGAGTCAATCAATGCTGTTGCGGCATCCGATTATGTCGCCGTTGTAGTCAAACAAAACTATACATGCATCAAAAGTACTGAACAGGTAATAGACGGCATCTACAACATACTTCACAAAAATTGTGCCATAATTGAAAACATGTGCCATGATGGATATTTATACCCTAAAAATAGTAAAAATCAAAACACACCTGTTGTAGAATCAATTCCATGTATGTGCGATATAACTGCAAAAACCGACAATGACCTCATCGTATTTTCTGAACCCGACCACGTTTTTTCAAAGGCGATGTATAAAATATCACAAAATATTACAAAGATGGGGTGACAGGGGTACGTGAAAGCCAACGGTTTCTAACCGTTCTCTTTAAATCAAAACACTCTAAATTGGAATTTAGAGTTAAATTTAAACCATTGATTTAAGTTGTTTAAAAGATATCTTTAAACGAAGTTTAAAGAGTGATAAAACAACCCCGTTGGTTATTTTTTTTGAACCAATATTTTTTTATTTTTGTATAGCATATATAGTATTATAGATACAGCAATGCTATCATTGTACAGTTGCTTTGAGCAAGCTGCCTGATGTAAGACATTGTTCAGTCGGTTGTTTGTGTATCATCAGGTTCCATCAAATACTGCTTGGTGTCGAGCACAAACGATGCGGCGGAGACAGTGATGCATCGTAAGGGAGTACTGGCGCCCCGCAAGTGGCAACGTCAAGATGGATGGCGACCACAGAACCCTACGGATTTATCCGTTGGAGTACGTCAGACAAAACAGTTAATCTTTATTTTTGTTCTCCAAATCCTTATTTTTATCTTCCTGTTCTTCATCCAGTATGCGTTTGACATCATACTGTGCATAATTTATCAGATTCTCCATTTGCATATCATCGATTTCACTATCGGTTTTTTTAAGTTCCATAATGGAATACTGGAGTGCAGCCACGAGAATAAACATTATGAATGCCGCTCCAAATGCAAGTATCGACCGTTCAATTGGATAAACAGTAACACTTGACTCAAATAACCTTACAGGCAAATCCATTACCAGTAGTGCAGTGATATTACCTGACATATGGTCAGTTAATATTGCCATGAGTGAGCCCATAAACAACAGTACAAACGTGTATACACTTACATGCATTAGCTTATGATGATATCGTTTATAGAATATAATGAATGCAAAAAGAACCAATATATGAAACCATGGTAAATAGAAAACTTCTCGACCTGTGTCAAAAAAATACCACAATACAATCAGAGATGAAAAAATATACAGTGCCGGTTTTTCTTTTTTTGTAATTATAAGTCCGGAAACAACCGAAGATAACATGACAAATACAGGAGTTGCAAAATGAAATAAATTAGCACTAATATGGCTGGTATTGGTTATAACATGTGTCATAATACCAAAAAACGATACAATTGGTCCAATATAAGGTCCAAGAAGCATACCGTTTAAAGGACCAAAAGCCGCGACTGAACTAATATTAACTCCTTCTATCCCCTGCAAGTGAAAATCCGGAAGCCAGCTTGCAAAATATGTAAGGATAAATGCCAATGTTATATAGATTAATTTCAATTTTCTTTTTTTAAGCAGTTGATAATGGTATTGTATAGACACGATATCAATCTTGAAACTTATATATTTATATAATTTGGCATTAATTATTAGTTTTTACAGAATTATTTTCACTATATATTGTCGCTATTTTACTCCAAAGAGAATAATCTTTAAATAGTATCGTGTATATACAAAAAATTGTATTGTATAAATTTTTTATGCAATATAAAAAAACCACTGATTAATAGTAAGGGATATTATGAAAATTCGAGTCGTAAGTTCAAAAGAAGAAATCGAAAACGTAGATGAAAGCGAAGAAATAGTACACATGGCTTTCAGACCATCCAATACTGATATTTTTTCACTGGTAATGAGATGTCCAAATCTTAAAGCACTGCATATTCCAAGTTCGTACAAGCGGACCATTTCAAGCTCTGCCAAGATGTTTCTTGAGATGCAGGGAATCTCATTATTGGAAGGTGACGTTTGGGGACACAGAAAAGACATCAACGAATATTCTGAAGTATCCAGAAATGTATACAACAGAATAAAGGATTTAAGAGAAAGTGGTCTCTCAGACGAAGAAATAGTTGATAAAATGGTCAGAGAAACTAGACTAAGCACCGATTTCATCCAGTTCCTTATGAAACAGCAGGAGTCACAGGACACTCAAAAAGCTGCTTCTACAAAGTGAATTGCTCCTCCCTTTTGGGAGGAGCTTCCTGTTTCATAGTTTGTTCTAACAAACACAACTCCACAGGCTCTACCCCTCATCTCGAAGGTGACTTGATGCCTATTAGATTCTGTCTATCCAGTGCAAACTTTTTAATGTTAACTGATGCATTGATGTCTCTATCATGTGTCGTTTTGCAGCCAGGACATTCCCATTCTCTGTCTCTAAGTTCCAAATCCTTATTATAATATCCACATACATGACAGATTTTGCTTGAAGGGTCGAATTTCCCTATAATGATAATGTTTTTACCATACCATTTTGCTTTATACTCTAATTTCTGTACAAAACTACTCCATGAAGCATCAGTTATATGCTGTGCTAGATTATGATTTTTCAGCATTCCTTTAACATTCAAAGTTTCCAGACAGACAGCTTGGTTCTCGCTTATCAATCTGGAACTTAACTTATGCTGGAAATCTTCTCTATGGTTGCTAATCTTCTCATGGTATTGAGCTATCTGTTGTTTCAGTTTTTTGTAATTATTAGAACTTTTCTTTTTTCTGCTGAGTCCAATCCTTAAATGATTGGACATTAACTGTTTTTATTCGCCATAAATCTGGAGTATAAGTTCTCTATATCTCGGTCTGTTGTCCAGATTTATCAATACAATCTGTTGCCACGGACCGTTAGCCAGTTCGCTGTTAATTATTGGAAATGTTTCACTCTGACCTAATAAAGAAGCACGAACATGAGAAAATCCGTTGCCATCGTGCCATTTATTATCATGCTGATATTCAACATCACTTGGTGCTATTTTTTCCAGTACACTGGTCAAATCAGATGTCAACCCCGGTTCATATTCCATACTGGTTACTGCCGCTGTAGAACCAGGTACAAAAACTGTCACAAATCCGTTTTTAATTCCTGAATTGTCGATTACATTGGATACGTCCGAAGTGATGTTTACTATATCTATATTGGCTTCTGTTTCGTATTTTAGACGTCTTGTCAGTACACTCATAACCAATCAACCCTTTAGAGCATTATTCTCCATAATCGACTTTCACAAGTTTCAGTCCCAACACCGTAGAAAGCAATACAAATACCAAAAATGATACAATATAACCTTCTGGTGTTAGTCCTGTCTCCTCTACCAGTATCAATAAAATTATTAAGATTACTACTGAACCTATCGCTGAAAGAATTTCAAAGCTTTTTTTATTCATCAATTATCAGATGAAATATATTATACATCAAGTTAACGCAAATTTAAAAAGAATACAATGTTTATAGTAATGCAGGAATTAATATAAGAAAAACAGATATTCTGGTTTATCCATGACAGAATTTGAAAGAGTACTTGTACAATCATTCAACATATTTTTTGAGCAAAACGGTATTAAAGGTATTGCACATCGACTCAAGCAGCATAGATTCGCCCAGCAATTTCTGGATGTACTTGTAGATTCACTCGACCCTGATTATTATCTGGGTATAGAATGCAAAAGCATATCAGTTGATAAAGGAGCAAATGCCCTTTACTTCACCCAGCATTTCACAACGGACAAAAACAACATGCATCAAATAAATCGTATATCGGATTTTTTGAATAAATCAGGCAGGACTGGATTCCTTGCTGTAGAACTCAGGATGGGTTCAGGATGTTCCAGAAAAGCTCATATCATTCCGTGGACAGAACTTGTTGAACGCTTTCATAACGGTGAATCTAAGTATACAGTTTCTGAAATACAGGCTTTTCCAGAAATCGAAAGAGATGGAAGCGGATATGTAATAGACCCCAATAAGTGGATATTGGGAAGTAGAATTTAAACAGAGGTCAGATACAAAGATGGATTACAATCAGGTAATGCAGGAAATGCGAAATCATGCTGTTAAGTGTGTAGAAGAAATAACAAAATACGACACAGTACATGTAGTATCCCATATAGATGCAGATGGTCTGACATCTGCAGGAATCATCTGTAAAGCTCTTCAACGCAGAGGTATTAATTATTCCACTCGTTTTTTGAAACAGCTGGATGAAAGTGCCATAGAAGATATCTCCAGTGAAAACCATGAACTTGTTATATTTACAGACCTTGGCAGTGGTATGATTGAAGAAATAAAGTCAGCAGGTATTAATGCTATGATATCAGACCACCATCAACCCAAAGGTGACACAAAGATACTACAAACCCACCTCAACCCACACCTTTTTGGAGTAAATGGTTCATCAGAACTTAGCGGTTCAGGTACAACCTACATTCTTGCATCAGTCCTTGGCGACAATAATGACCTTGCGGACCTTGCTATTGTTGGTGCTACCGGTGATTTTCAACATTCTAAAAAAGGGTATCTTACAGGTATTAACCGTTTGATACTACAGGAAGGTGCTGAAAACGGTGTATTGCATTACAAAAAGGATTTAACACTTTTTGGAAAACAGACCCGACCTGTTTTCAAATTGCTCCAGTTTTCATCCGACCCATTCCTTCCTGAACTTACAGGCGATGAAGATGCATGTATAGAATTTTTACACAACCTTGGCATCCGATTCAGAGGTGATGAACGCTGGAGAAGATGGATTGATTGTACACAGGATGAAAAACAACATATAGTTTCTGCACTTATGCAACATTGTGTAAGGTCAGGTGTCCCGTCCTACAAAATAGAAAGGCTTGTGTCTGAAGTATATGTCCTTTTAAAAGAACAGGAAGGGACAGAAATGCGTGATTGTTCTGAATTTTCCACTCTTCTTAACGCAACTGCACGATATGACCATGCTGATATAGGTCTTGCTGTCTGTATAGGTGATCGTGGTGAAGCCTATGAAAAAGCCAGCAAACTATTAAGTGAACACAGACAAAATCTTGTCAATGGGTTAATGTTTGTTAAGGAGAACGGTGTTACAAAACTCAACAACCTGCAATATTTTGATTCAGGGTCAAGTATAAAAGAAACAATAGTAGGCATCATTGCTGGTATGAGTACAACTGTTGTCGGTGACCGATCCTACCCTATAATTGGTTTTGCAGATACTGATGATGGTGTAAAAGTATCGGCAAGAGGAACACAAGACCTTTTAAGACAGGGACTTAACCTTTCAGAAGCCATATCCAAAACCTGCGAAGAAGTAGGTGGTGTAGGAGGAGGTCATGATATAGCATCCGGTGCTACAATACCGCATGAAGTAAAAGAAGAGTTCATATATAAACTGGACGAAATTATTGGTTCACAGATAGGAAGATATAAGAAAAACAGCAACCAATCGGTGTGAAAGTAACCGGATTTTTTAAATAAGCAGGAACAAAAGGTTTAATGCCAATAATTTCTAATTTTTATATTTAAAATATACTAATGTAGCGTTTTCTATGGACGAATATAGCGACATCAATAAAATAAAGAATTTTTTCATGTTTGCTGGTAAAGAACAATACCTTATCAAAGAATTAGGTTTGCCGGAAGAAGCCATACTTCCACTAATGCTATCTTTAAAATCGGGTGGTTCATGGAGCTATTCTACTGATACACTATCAGTTATGTCTATAAAAAACCCCTCAACACAATACGATGAAAATAAAGGCACAGGGTATACATTAGAGGAAATCTACCTGTTTTTAAACCCTGAAATTATAAATAAACAGGGAAGCGTTTATCGGCTTGAAAAATGCAGTAAACGTGGTGAGCGAGTACTTGTAGAACGTCCCTACAGAATAACTGTTAAAGGTGAAAGGATCATACTGGCACAGGTAAATCCGGAAAAAAAGAAAATTGAGATTTCTGAACCTGAATACAAATCCATTATTTTCACGGGCTCTCCTGCATACAGTGCAGCACATGAAATAGAACATCTAACAACAGAAGAAATAAATGGAGAACCTATCTGGAATTTTGAATTATCAAAATAACAATAATTCGGGTTATAAATGAGAGATGATTATACAAAAACCTATCCTGTAACGAAAGTGGATAGAAAAAAAACGGCAACATGTACCAGTTTTTCAGTTGCCAGAGAAGAAAATGTTGAGTTGTATATTAACGGGTCAAAAATAGCCTCAATTCTCACCTCTCCTGTAGATATAAAAGAACTTGCAGTGGGTTATGTGATATGTGAGGGTATTGCTGATTTTGCAGATATAAACAGAATCTATGAAAATAAGAACAGAATTGACCTTGAGATTTTGGATATGGACTGCAAAAGTTTGTCATATGAATTGCGGTCATCCGGATATATGGGTATCAGTGCAAAAGATTATCCGACAAAAATAGAATCCAATGTGATTTTTGAACCAGAATACATTTTTTCATCTCAAAAATTTCTTGAATCCGGTGTATATCGTCTGACAAAAGGCACCCACCTTGCTGCACTTATTAATCAAAACGGTGAACTTGTAACACAAGCAGTGGATATAGGCAGACATAATGCAATTGATAAAGTAATAGGCTATTCCAAACTTGCAGGACTGGATGTTTCCAGTTTGTATCTTCTCTCGACTGGCAGACAATCTAATGGAATGGTGTTGAAGTGTTCAAGATCAGGAGTACCGTTGTTGGTTACAAAAAGCGCACCTTTTGACAGTGGAATTGAAACCGCCAAAAAAACAGGATTGTGCCTTGTAGGCTTTGCCTCTGAATCCAAGATGTATATTTTTGCCAACCCAGAACGTGTTAACCTGGATGATAATACTGATAAAAATAAAAATTAATATAATAAAACAAGTAATTTTTAAATGATAAATAAACAGGAGATGCCCATTTGAGTAAAGATATACTTTTGTGGGATGAAACGTTGTTCAAAAACGCTGAAGTCCTTGAAATCGACCACATTCCTGAACATTTTGCCTATCGGGACAACCAACTTCAGGCAATCAAATACAGCTTAAAACCTGTTATAAATGGTACGAATCCAATCAATTGTCTAATAAGTGGACCCCCGGGAACGGGTAAAACCACCGCTGTAATGAAAATATATAACGAAATACAGGAATATGTTGATGATGTTATCTTTTTAAAGGTTAACTGCCAGATTGATTCCACACGCTTTGCTGTGATATCAAGAATTTATAAACAGGTAACAGGAGTCACACCTCCAACTTCCGGTGTTTCTTTCAGGTCACTTTTTGATAAAACAATGGAAAGTCTTGTAGAAAATGATAGTCGCCTTGTATTAACTCTTGATGATATTAATTACCTTTTCTATGAAAACCATGCTGATGAAGTTATGTATTCACTGCTTAGAGCACATGAACACTATCCTGGTGTAAAAATAGGTGTTATTGCAGTGGTCAGTGATACAGGGGCTTTCTATCAGTTCGATACAAAAGTGACTTCTGTATTCCTTCCAGAAGAAATTGAGTTTCCCAGATATGAATACAGTGAATTGCAGGGCATTATAGATGACAGAATCAAAAATGCATTTTACCCCGATGTAATACCTGCAGAGGTAAGAGACCATATTGTGCAGTATGTGGACAACCTCGGAGACCTGCGTATAGGCATTGACCTTCTCAAAAGAGCAGGTTTGAATGCTGAAAAACGTGCAAGCAGATTTGTAACCAGAGATGATGTTGATAATGCATATGAATCATCCAAATTACTGCATATCTGCCGCAGTATAAGGTCACTTAATTCCAATGAAAAAAACCTTCTCAGGCTAATAGTGGATAACAATAATATATATGCTGGAAATCTTTATAAATCGTTCCATGAAGCAACCGAACATGGATACACCTACTTTTATAAACTGATAAACAGGTTATACGCAGCCCGGCACATAGACGTGGAATTTTCAGGACAGGGCAAAAGAGGCAGGTCACGGCTTATTAAACTCAAAACCAGTCCCAGTGATATTTTAAAGTGTCTTGAAAAATAAAGAAAAATAGAGCAGTTGTTAGAAACTGCGTATCTAATTTATTTACATCTGGGGCATTCCGCCCATTCCACCGGCTCCACCACCGGCGGCTTCTGAGCCACCGCCACTGGATGCTATTACATCATCGATTCTAAGAATCATTACTGCAGCTTCTGCAGCGGCATTGATTGCCTGTGTTTTGACTCTAAGGGGTTCAAATACACTTTTATCCCACATGTTTATAACGTCCCCACTGTAGACATCAAGCCCAGCATTGACTTCTCCTTTTTCGTGATGGGCTCTCAAATCCATCAGAGTGTCAATCGGGTCAAGCCCTGCGTTTTCTGCCAGTGTCCTTGGTACCACTTCAATTGCTTCTGCAAATGCCTTGACTGACAACTGTTCTCTACCACTAAGACTTGTTGAATAATCATGGAGTTTAAAGGCGAGTTCTACTTCAGGTGATCCTCCACCTGCCACCAGTTTTTCGTCTTCGATTGCAACTCCTACAACACGCAGTGCATCATGAAGTGCTCTTTCGATGTTATCGACTACATGTTCTGTTCCGCCGCGTAGTAGGATGGATACAGCTTTTGGATTGTCACATCCTGTGATGAAAGTCATTTCGTCGCCGCCGACTTTCTTCTCCTCTACGAATTCAGCTTTACCAAGGTCATTTTCAGATATTTCCTCGAGGTTTGTTATCAGTCTACTACCGGTTGCGAGAGCAAGTTTTTCCATATCGCTCTTTTTGACACGCCTTACAGCATAGATACCGGCTTTTGCAAGGAAATGCTGTGCCATATCATCGATGCCTTTCTGACAGAATACAACATTTGCTCCACTATCGATAACCTTCTGCACCATGTCACGTATCATCTTTTCTTCTTGGTCAAGGAAGGACTGGAGCTGGTCTGGAGAAGTGATGGAAATCTCGGTTTCAGTTTCGGCTTCTTTGAGTTCGATTGCTTCATTGATAAGAGCGATTTTTGCACCTTCAACTTTCTTTGGCATGTTGGAATGTACACGCTCTTTATCGATGAGCATTCCCTGTATCAGTTCAGAATCGTCTATACGACCTCCAACTTTCTTTTCAACCTTGATATTGTCCATATCAACGTTTTTACCGTCGCCTTCTTCAACAACGTTGGTCGCTGCATCTACAACGATTTCTGCAAGTTCACTTTTGGATGCTTCAGCGCCTTTACCTGTCATTGCGGTTTCTGCGATTTTAAGAAGCTGATCTCTGTCAGAAATAGTAATGTCACTTGCAATTGAATTTAAAATTTCACCGGCTTTTTCTGCCGCCATGCGGTATCCTGATGCGATGATTGTGGGATGTATATCCTGTTCAATCATTTCTTCCGCTTTTTTAAGTAATTCTCCTGCAAGAACTGCAGCAGTTGTGGTACCGTCACCGACTTCATCATCCTGTGTCTTAGCTACTTCCACAATCATTTTGGCGGCAGGATGCTCGATATCCATTTCTCTAAGGATGGTAGCCCCATCGTTTGTTATCACTACATCACCCATAGAATCAACAAGCATCTTGTCCATTCCTTTTGGACCGAGTGTAGTCCTTACAGCGTTTGCAACTGCTTTACCTGCCATTATATTGTTGCTCTGTGCTTCTCTCCCACGGGTTCTCTGGGTGCCCTCTCTTAAAATGAAAATTGGTTGACCTGATGATTGCCCGCCGTATTGCATTTGACCTGCCATTTTATTTAGCCTCCTTTTTGTTATTGTTATCTTGATGATACTGTTATCTCAAGCTATTTTTTAGTTGTTTGAAGTTCTATATAAAACTTGTTATTTTTGTTTAAACAGCTAATTCTGGCAGACATCGCCAGTAAAACAAGAAAAAGGAAAAGTTTACAGTAAAGTCCAATTTAAAAATTTACTTTACTATAGATTTTGGAGAGCGTTTTTTAAACCTGCGTTTGGTTCCATCTGAAGAGAACCTTTGAGCCGGTCCTGTATGTGTTTTATTTGATCTTGATTCTGGTACTTTTATGGTGTTTCCCTTTCTGCCTTTTACTTTGATCCAGTTGATACTTCCTGTTTTGCCCATATTTTCATCCTCATTTATGTTTAATATTTATTATTCAAAACTTTCAGATTTGTATATTCGTGCAAGATGTCATATATAGTTAAAAAGTTTGTGGGATACTCATCAACTGGTGAATAAGTAACTATTTGTGAACTACCACTTGTCTAAAGACCAAGTGACTTACTATTTCATACTTTTCCCATATGAGAACAAGTCCACAGACTCTACCCCTCATCCCGAAGGTGAAATTAAATTCTGTCTATCCAGTGCGAATTTCTTAATGTTAACTGATGCGTTGATGTCTCTATCATGTATGTCTTTTTGCAGTCAGGACATTCCCATTCTCTGTCTTTAAGTTCCAAATCCTTATTATAATATCCACATACATGACAGATTTTGCTAGATGGATCGAATCTTTATAAATAATGATATCCCTGTTAAAATACAATACTGATAGGACTGATTATTATGGGATTCATGGATAAGTTGGTGCTTTTTATCATATGCCTTGTTGCTTTTTTCGGAATGGCTGGCGGTGCACTGATGGGGCCCGTGTTACCATCGATGGTCGAACCGCTTAATACATCCCGTGAAGCGGTTGGATGGGTGCTTGGTGTATATACGTTTTCTACCGCATTGTTTATGGTACTTTTAGGAGTGGTGACAGATAGAATAGGTCGCAAAAAAGTGCTCATACCCTGTCTTTTAATCAATGGTGTAGCTGGTCTAGCGGGTTATTTTGCACCAAACCTTCCAATACTTCTTGTATTCAGATTTATCCAAGGTATCGGTATTGCAGGCATGATGCCTGTGGTAATGACCATGATAGGCGAACTCTATGACGGACTTGAAAGGGTTCATGCTATGGGCAGAATGAGCATGACCACAGCCGTAGGTTCGGTGTCTGCACCACTTATCGGAGGAACCCTTGCAGTTCTCGGGTGGAATTACCCCTTCCTGTTTTATGGGTTGACTATTCCTCTTGCATTTATAGCAATGCTTTTCTTGCCCGAAACCATGAACTCTAATCCAGAACAAAGAACAGGTTTTAAAAAAATGTTCATGTCTCTCAAAGATATCAGAGTGGCATACACAGTGTTTTTAAGTTTTGCAGTATTCTTCCTTTTATACACAATTGTAATTTATGTCCCATTTATATTGAAAGATAATTTTGGTTTTACATCACAGGGTGCAGGTCTGGCTCTTGGTGTACAGGGTGCTTCTATGGTAATATTTGCATCTCAAGCAAAACGTCTGGCATCAAAATATCCAAAATATACCATACTTGGGATAGGGTTCACACTACTGGGTATTGCAGTCGTGGGCATGTCTGGTGTTTACTCTATACCACTGGTATTCCTATTATTGCTGGTTTTTGGTGTTGGTTTCGGGATGGTTCAACCGTTGCTAAACACACTTGTCACTCAGGTGGCTCCCAATGATGCAATGGGGAGTGTTGTGTCACTATTTAATACAATGAAGTATGTCGGCCAAACTGCAGCACCTGCAGTACTTGGTGTAATACTGTTAAATTCCAACCTTGTTGTAGTCTTTATAGCCTCAAGTTTGCTGGGTTTTTGTGTTGCTATATCCACCTACATAATGAGACACAAAATCTATACAACAGACACCTGAATCACTGCACAATCGTGAAAGGTACCAGTGTGAAGCAGAGAGCTCCAAGAACAAATGTGACAATTCCTACTGCAAGCCTTCCTTTATCAAGGTTTATACTGTCTTCAAGAGGTTCTGGATGTCCAACCATTGAGAAAAACGACAATATAAGCCCCCATACCAGCCATATAGAACCATTTTTATTTAATATATAATTCACATATATACCGATTCCAAGAAGTAAAAACGGCATGACCGACGATATATATCTGGATTTATTACCAAACATTGCTTTTAATATATGTCCACCATCAAGCTGTCCTGCAGGAAGCAGATTCAACAGTGTAATAAACATACCTACCCATCCAGCAAAGGCAACCGGATGAATAGAGTTTCCAACTGTTCCTGTAAGTTCCATGAGAAATAAGAACAATGGTGGTAAGCCAAGTTCCAGCATAACGGATTGTTGTGTTGTCTGTGAGACGGGATTTAATGACAGCCCTACAATAGTTACAATTATTGACACCACAAGTCCTATTATAGGTCCAGAAACCCCTACATCAAATAGAGATTTTCTGTCAGGTATCATCCCCCTGTGTTTTATAACCGCACCCATAGTTCCGATGATTGTGGGAAATGGTATAAAATAGGGCAGTGATGTACGCATTCCATGCCATTTTGCAGCAAAATAATGTCCCATTTCATGTGAACCCAGTACAGCCATTATTGCTACTGTAAAAGGAAGTCCTTTAACAATCTGTAATGGGTTGCCGGTTATATCCACACCAAACATCGTCGCTCCTGCAAACATAGTGGTAAAAAACGTAGCTACAGCTAAAGCCAGGTTGACATTAACATTTTCTTTTTTCTCCACATATGGAGTTGCTGCAATGATATGTTCTCCAAGTTCTGATTTGATATGGAGTTGATAACCCTTATTTGCAAAAAGTTTCCATAGACTCTTGTATATGGTTTTCAAGTCAAGTTTAGGATCACCGTAAAAATAAAGACTGCTATTGTGTCCTTTTCTAATTTCATATACATTAAACACAGGGTCTATATACTTATGCATTTCACTGATAAGGTTATCCTTTAATTGTTCCTTTCTATCTGTGTCCGATTTCATAATTAAATTTAATTTTGATGATTATAGTTTTTTATCTCAATACATCCATTACTTCCATCAATTTTTACACGGCAACCGTTTTTTAAAAGCGTATATGGATCTCTATCAAGTTTGTCCACCAATGGTATACCGGATATAATAGCACCTACAGCTACAATAGGTTCAGATTCGATATTTATCATCGCAGCAGGAGCCACATCATTTTTGCTCAACTGGTATAATACATAAGAACCAACTGTAGAACCTTTACCCTGCGGAAAAACAAGAACTTTATCCTTTATGGATTTGTTGTAAAGTTCGTGACCTGGTTCAACTACAATTCCGGTTTCTGGGTCTACGTTCCCCAGAAATGAGATAGAATCACCAGTAATAAGCACCTCTCCCTCTGCGAATCCTCTGGATATCGTCCTGCAGTTAATTTTTGTTGTTTCTATTGTTATCCCCCGCTTCCCTTATACAATCCATTATACTACCAAATTTTGAAGGTATTTTGCACATACCCGGAACATAATTTAATGCTTTGCCTGAATTAACCATCATCATATTGTAATTTTCGCTTGCTGGAGATACTATCATACAGGTGTCACAAACTACCATTGCACCACTTTTTTCTATTCTGTCAATAATCTGTGAGTTTTTATCCGCAACCTCTCTGGAGGTGCATATCCATACATCCCTGTCAACCTGTTTATTATCCAGCAACTGTGCAATGTATTCCAGTTCATCTCCCGAACAGTGCGGACATCCAAGGGCTATAATTTCATCACTGTTCTGGATGTCAGAATTTGTATTATAGACTTCCTGTATCTGGTCAGCTTCGATTGTTATATTTTCTGACGGCTGTTCAAACCCTATATTTTGGGTTTCAGGGGTCACCCCATCTACATGGTACAGAGCAACCGCACCAGTAGCAGCCATTGATGCTCCAAGTGCCTTCAACTCATCAGATGACGGTGTATTTTTCAGATGAAACAGTGGAACACGGTTACCCACCATCATTCCTGTCTGATACCCGAGTGCACCGTAATCAGAACCTGTAAGTTCGCACTCAACCGTTATGGACACATCAGGTATCCTGTTTTCATCCAGATGGTAGCCGTAATTTGCTGTTTTTCCTATAAGTGCAGCAGACAGTGCTGAAGGTCCACCTTCTCTGTTTGTTCTTGCTCCAATAACCGAATTGGCATATGATACAGCAGATGATTCACTCCATGCCAGATGGTCCCCATATTCTGTATCAAAGCCTTCAAGGTAATAGGGAGTACAGGTGCACTTAGTATTGACACCGAGTTTCCTGTAAGCATCAATAATCTCCTGCTGTTTTCTGGCAAAATCTTTTGATATGTCCATTTCATTCCAGTTTTCAAGGTCCATTCCCGCAGGATTCAGGATGGCAGGAACTTTGACTTCACCTTCAAGGTCGGATATCCATTCAAGTCCTGCATCACCGATGGTTTTGTAGGATACACCTGCAATCTGGGCACTTTTTATAGGTATCAATCCATCGGCATCATAGATGTCACCAAGAGCTACAAGAATCTCAATCGCCTTTTGAAGTGTTTCTCCGTGTTCTCCGTTTAATATTTGCTCTTCTTCTTTTGTAAGATGCATATTTGGATGTCCTTGATGTTATTCAGGTATTCTGGCTCTTTCGAATTTTTCTGACTCTTTTAGTATTTTGGTTGCATCAAGTCCAATTTTAGTAGTGGTACCGTCTGATTCGCCTCTGGGGTCAAGTGAACTACCGCGTACATTGGAGACAGTTAAAATATCGGAATCACCCTTTAATCTGGTTGCAATTGCAAATTCAATGTCATCTGAATCAAAAATATCGATATCATTATCCACAACTACGACATGTTTCAGACTGCTATGTGCTGCAAATGCAGCCATGATTGCATTTTTTCCATCCCCTTCTGTCTGTTTTTCAATCTGTACAACAGCATGTAAATAACAGCAACCACCCTCAGTAAGAACGACATTTTTAACAGTAGTAACCTCATCAACAGCGTTATAGATTTTGGGTTCGTAGGGAACACCCATCATAAGAAGATGTTCAGCACCTGCTGGAAGAATTCCATGATATATTGGGTCTTTACGGTGCATGATTTTTGTAATGGTGATAACAGGTTCAGGTCTTACATGGTCGTAGGTTCCTGTAATATCTACAAAAGGACCCTCTTCAGCTCTTTCTTCAGGTTCAATGTAACCTTCAAGCACGATTTCAGAATGCGGTACTTTGATACCATTATCACATTTAAATAGTTCAATGGTGCCACCACGCAATGCTGCAGCATATTCAAATTCTTTACCGGTAGGTACACGTGTGGTCGATGCAAAACCAATTACAGGGTCTGCTCCAATTACAATAGCAACCGGTAAACGTTCACCATTTTCAGATGCTTTTTTGTGAAGAATATAAGTATGTCTTGGTGGAACAAGGCGAGCAGCCAGTTTGTTTTTTCCGACGACCATAAGTCTATGGATGGATGCATTAGTAGTATCCCCATATTCTGACACCACAATCCCTGAAGTGATATATGGCCCACCATCCTTTTCAAAATGGGTCATTATGGGATATTTTGTAAGGTCTACCTCATCATCAACGATTTGTTTTGTAGGTGATTCATCAACAATCCTTATTTCTCCATTTGGTTCTACATTTGAAAGTTTATGTATGATATTGTCCTTTGAAATATTGAATAAAGAGGCGAGTTCATCCCTTGAACCCAAAAGGTTCATAATTGCTTTATTGCCATCGATGTCATGGAACAATACTGGTGAACCAATATTTCTGGCAATTTTTGGAGCTTCAAAGTTTCTGGATACAGGATATGTTATTTCTTCCAATTTTCCGTCGTTTTTGAGGCGGTCTATAAAATTTCTAAAACTCATTCTATCCTATCAATAAAAATCAGGTGAAACAATATATACATTGCCCCGTTAAAGTATCTTTATTTTTGAGTCCATTTCAAAACTTTAAGATTTTAATAATCCCTCATACAATTTCTGTATGAGGGGAGTGAATGGAATTCAAAGAACTTACTGATGATCAATGGGAATTCATCGAACCTTATCTACCGCCGCAACCATCGACCGGCAGGAAGAGAGTTGATGACCGCAAGGTCATCAATGGTATACTCTTTGTACTGGTCACCGGTTGCCGATGGGGAGATATGCCCAGATGTTATGGTTCACCTGTGACTGCATGGAGACGATTGAAGACATGGTCACAGGATGGTGTCTGGGATGATATCATACAGGCACTACGCGATACCGCATACAGCAACGGTAACCTTTCGTTAGATACTGTATGTATTGACAGCAGTTTCATCGAGACCAAAAAAGGGGAGAAATAACACGATATAATGGTTACAAGAAGAGGAAGGGTATAAAACTCCATGCGTGTGTAACCACTGATGGATTTCCTGTAGCATTAGTCGTCTCTCAGGGAAACGAACATGACAGTAAAAAGTTCGTTGAACTCATGGATTCAATCAAGATTAATACCGGGTCCAGACCCAGAACAAGACCTGATGAAGTATTGGCCGATTCGGCATACGATACATTAGATATCCGTGGATATCTAAGATTCAGATTGATTAAAAGCAATATACCGGTGAATCCCAGAAATCAGAAAAGGAGGAGACGTGGAAGACCTACAAGATTTGAACCAAGGTCTTATCAAAAGAGAACTACTATTGAACGGTTCTTTGCATGGTTGAAAATGGGGTTCAGAAAACTGGACAGCAGATATGAAAGATTGGATTCAGTATTTAAAGGGTTATTAAATATCGCATGTTTTATGTTATGCTGGAACAAGGTTTAAACCATGTTTTGAAATGAGTTCTTTATCTAATATATTAAGATTAGATATTGAATTAAACTTTATAGCAAGAATTTTGTATCTCTCTGTTCTATAATTTATAGGGGGAATTATATGAAAATACTGACGATTTCTGATTTTCACGGTGAAACTGAGTTAATGAATAATCTTGTTGAAAAGATTGAGGAAAAATCACCTGAACTAATATTTTCAGGTATAAACGCTTTTTCTACTACATAACCCCCTACTACCATTGTTGGAAGAATCACTGCCAGAACAAATGCAGCTGCAACCCGTTTTCTATTTAAAGTTATACCTCCTCAAAATTTTAATTAAAAAGTTAGTTAATTTTGAAGACATGTAATACAAAAATAAAATATAATTGGTTAATGAGCCAATTATCAGTTAGTATTCTTCACATTTTACTTCGAAATAGTTGTACGGGTGGTCGCATGAAGGACATTTTTCAGGTGGTTCTGTACCGGTATGCACATATCCGCATTTGCGGCATACCCACTGCACTTCTTTATCCTTCTTGTACACTGTATTGTTTTCCAATTCTTTAAGAAGTTTTTTAAACCTCTCCTGATGATGTTTTTCAACCTCTCCGATTGCTTTTAACCTTTCAGCGATTTCTGTAAGGTTTTCTTTTTCAGCAGTATTGGCAAATTCAGGATACATGGAAGTTGTTTCGTATTCTTCTCCTGAGATTGAATCCTTGAGATTGTCTATAGTACTTCCACAAACCGGAATGTCCACATCAAGGTTTACTTTGTCAGGACTGTCTCCACTTTTGCTTTTAAGTTCGTTTATTAACTTCATCATCCATTTTGCATGTTCGCGTTCATTTTCTGCGGTATTGAGAAAGATTTCAGATATCTGTTCATATCCTTCTTCTTTTGCTACTTTTGCAAAATTAGTATATCGGTTTCTTGCAAGACTTTCACCTATAAAGGCTTTTGTCATATTTTCTATGGTCTTTTCCATGATATCCCCCTTACTTAAACTATCCTACAATTGTATTATACTTTTCCCTTTATTTTTACATACACGGTTAAAACCATTACGGGTTATTATTTTGTTATTTTGTAGTCATTAAATAACAATATATGTTCACAAAATTCCATTTATGAATAAAAATATGAACATAGATTATATCTATTTGTCCATTAATATATACAGAGTGGAGATATAAAAACTAAATTATAAAATCTCCCTGAAAAAACGGAAAAACGGTTTGCTCCATTGTTGGATGGGCTCACTCCTCTTGCCCGTAAAACAAGTTGGATGGTGAAAAACGGAAAAACGGATGTTTAAGACTATACCCCCATAGTCTAATACCCCACTCCTCGTGAAACAGGGTAAATACCCTGTTTCCGACTATTCTTGCTCTTATTTTTAGAATAATAATTACACTAATTTTTATAGGACACCAAGGGGAAATTATATATATAAGAATATTGATGCTGTACTTCTTCATCAAGGATGCGGGGTGTACCACATGGATGACAAAAAAAAGAACTTAGATCACCTGCTCAAAAATCTCATAAGATATCGGAATGGGTACTTAGCGTTTGAAGAGCTGGAGTACAGCATCAAAAAAATGATCCACAAATCCAATTCAGAGTTTATAAAAGATGAATTACCCTGTATTCTCTATACAATAAGGTTCTATCCTAACAGAATCGATATAATAAACAAAATTATTTCTTATATAGAAATTGAATTGTGGAATACAGAACTTAAACAATATTCACATGACCTGATTTACATGGGTCAATAAAAAATAAAAGATTAGAAGAGAAATAGATTATCGCCTTTTCATCATCGCTGCACCGACTATTAACAGCAAACCAAACAGTGTAATCACTCCGGTTGTTGTTGTGGGTGCATCCTCTTCCAAATCCAATACTTCCAGATTCGTGTCCTCATACATTATATGGAGGTACGGTTGGTCCTGTTCGTTTGATAATTCATATTGTGTGGGCACTGGTGAATCTTCAGGTCCTTCAGGAGTGACTTTTGTATTTGGCATCATTATATGGGTATCTATACCTTCATGCGGTAATTCACTATCTGTCATGAGTTCGTAATTATCATCTCTTACATTTTCAGTTGTCATTACATGGAGCAACCGATTGTCACTGACAAGTGTTCCGTTTATATACAGTTCACCTACACCCCAGAAGGCACCATATGTATAGACAGTTGGCATCAGCCGTGTACCATATCCTGTTGTACCATGCAGATATCCATCAACAATCACACCACCAAAGAATGAATGTGCTGGACCTACAGGGATTAGTTTCTTGAGTACAACCTTGTATTCATTTTCACCATCAGGACCAGTGAATTTGAATACCCCATTAGCTACATCCTTTGATTGTTTGGTATCAAACGGTGTTTTGTCTATCATCTTGGTTTCAAACGAACCGCTTATTACTGCATGTTTATCCGAAAACCCTGTTGGAAATGCGGTTTCATTCCATTCAGTTCCATTGTTTTTGGTGGTTCTTTTATCAATAGGTACACCAATATCGTGTTCAAACCCCAGAGGTTTATCAGGTGTTCCAAATATCTTCGGGTCAAGTTCTCTGGGTCCCGGTAAAATCCAGTGGACATCCTGACCCTCTTCCTGAGAGGCTTCTATGCCTTGACTTAGTTGCATCTGTTTTTTTTCAGTATTAGTAGCTGCTCCTGCAGAACTGGTTAAACCTGCAGCAAAACAGATGACAAGTAACAACGACACAAATAATACTTTTAATTTTTTTTTATCAGCATCCAAACTATTTATGGTATCTCCCCCATCATCTTATTAAAGATAGCATACAAAATAAAGCATGGATTTTATTTATAAAAAAGCGAAAAATAGATACTAAAAATTGTTAAGGAAAAAAATGCACATATAAAACAGTAGCCAATTAGCTTAAAATGAGAGCCCCGGGCGAGATTCGAACTCGCGACCTAGTGATTACAAATCACTCGCTCCTCCTGGCTGAGCTACCGAGGCATATATTTTTATTGGAGCGAACTATTATACAGACAATCATTGCACATAAATGTTATGGATGAAATACAATAAATTTGGGTAATATGTGGCAGGAAATATCCAGAATAGGCAGAAAACTTGTAGAACACGGTCTTGTAGAATCACATTTTGGTAACATCAGTGTTCGTGTCGGAAATAAAATGATTATAACAAGAAGCGGTTGCCCTCTTGATGAGGTGACAGAAGGGAATGTGGTAGAAATTGATGTCGACAAGCCCTGCAGCATGGATATTATAGGATCATCAGAATCCATTGTTCACCGGGAAATTTATAAAAATACATCAGCACTTGCTATAATCCACGCACATTGTCCTTATGCTGTCACACAATCACTACTTAATGATAAAAAATCACTGGTACCAGTTGACAGTGAGGGAAAATATTTCCTCGATGAAATACCTGTTGTTGAAGGAGATATAGGCACAGAAAAACTTGCATACAACACAGCAGATGCACTGGGTAAATATAAAGGAACAATTGTTTACAGTCATGGTACATTTGCCGCTGGAAAAATTCTGGATGACGCCTATATAACAACAACCCAGATAGAACACTCCTGCAAAATAAAATACCTTTATGATATGGCTAAAAAATAAAAAATGGATATAAATATTAATATTCTATTATACAGTCCAATAAACAATTTGTATATGTGAGCAACGATGACATCTGATTCATTGAGACCACTGGTGTCAAAAATAATTGAACCATTTGCAGAAAAAGCAGTAGATATTGGGCTATCACCCAACATTGTCTCATTTTTATCCCTTATATTTGCTATAACTGCAGGAGTTTTTTTTTATTACTCATATACAAATCCATTGTTTGTACTAATAGCAGGATTACTGGTGGCTTTAAACTCGTTCCTTGATGCAATGGATGGAATCATGGCAAGACATATGCAGACAGCCAGTTTAAAAGGTGATTTTCTGGACCATGTGATTGACCGATATTCTGATATATTTGTTATCTGCAGCATATTTCTGGCAGGTCATGTCCAATGGCAAATAGGACTGGCTGCAATTGTTGGAGTACTACTAACCAGTTATCTTGGGACACAAGCTCAGGCACTGGATATAGGGAGATATTACGGCGGTATCATGGGCAGAGCCGACAGACTCATTTTAATAATCGCAGCATCATTAATATATTTCCTGTACCCATCTCTGATTTATGGATTTTCAGTACTTGGATGGACCATTGTAATAATTGCAGTGGGCAGTCATGTCACTGCTATTCAAAGAATATACCACATATGGAAACAGTTCTGACGTACTCTAACAGATAAATCCGTTGGGTTCTGTGGTCGCCATCCATCCTGACGTTGCCACTTGAGGGGCGCCAGTACTCCCTTACGATGCATCTCTGTCTGCACCGTATCGTTTGTATTCGACACCAAGTAATACTTGGATGGAACTTGATGATACACAAACAACCGACTGAACAATGTCTTATATCAGGCAGCTTGTTCAAAGCAACTGTACACTGAAGGCATTATTGTATCTATAGAAGTATATATGCTATAACATAATTAAAAATTGATGGTTAAAAACAATAACCAACGGAGTCGTTTTATCTCTCTTTAAACTGTAGTTTAAAGATATTGGTAAATTTTCAATTTAGAGTGTTTTGGTTTAAAGAGAACGGTTAGAAACCGTTGACTTTCACGTACCCCTGTTGCCCTATTTTCGTAAAAACACCTGTTGGAATTAAGTTGTTCGGTTAATTTAATGTAGCACAAGCTTCAATTTTATATCATATGTCTTCTCATGGAACGGAAAAATTCGAATTCTTGGAACATACAGCTGATGCACAATTTAGAGCATATGGAAACACGCTTGAAGAAGCTTTTGAAAACGCAGCACTTGCAATGTTTAATGTTATGGTCGATACAGATAGTGTTTCCGACAGTGTATCAGAATCAATTAACATCGAATCACCGGATTTAGATATACTACTTGTGGACTGGTTGTCTGAACTGTTATATCTGTCTGATGTCAACCATTCAGTTTATTCAACATTTAATGTAGAATCTATCAAAGAACAAGATGGGAGATATTTTTTATCAGCCCAGATTTATGGAGAAACTCTGAATCTGGACAAACATGAAATTGATACAGAAGTTAAGGCTGTCACCTACAACCAACTGGAAGTCAGAAAGCTATCAAACGGCTGGATGTTACAGGTGGTTGTTGATATCTAATCCACACCTGTTTTATAGTAAAAACCATTGGATAATTTTGAAGCGTAAGAGGAGGTAAATATAATGAAAGGTGAAGATATTAAAGATAATGAAGTTTACCAGATACTTGAAAAAATCGATGACAATACATGGAATGTACCAGTTACCTATAAGTCGACAATGAATGTGCCCGGACGTATTTTTGTCTCCAGTGAATTGATGAAAGATTTAGAGAAAGAAACACTTGACCAAATGGCAAATGTTGCATCTCTGCCGGGTATTCAGAAATTTTCAATGGCAATGCCTGATGCTCATCTGGGTTATGGATTTCCCATTGGAGGGGTCGCTGCTTTTGACAAAGATGAAGGAGTTATCAGTCCGGGTGGGGTCGGTTTTGATATTAACTGCGGTGTAAGACTTCTTCGCACCAATTTGCAAATAGAAGATACCCGACCTTATATAAACCAACTTGTTAACAATCTTTTCAATAAAATCCCCTCTGGACTGGGTTCAAAGAGTGGTTTAAAAGTATCAGATGCTGAATTGGATGATGTATTTGTACATGGGGCTCAATGGGCGGTTGATAATGGATATGGAGTAAAAGCCGATGTTGAACATTGTGAAGGTAATGGTCTGATTGAAGGAGCTGAACCTTCACAGGTAAGTAAAGAAGCTCGCAAACGTGGAAGACCTCAACTCGGTACTCTGGGAAGTGGAAATCATTTTCTTGAAGTTCAATATGTAGACAAAATTTATGATGAGTACATAGCCTCTGATTTTGGTCTTGAAGAAGGGCAGGTAACAGTTTCAATACACTGCGGATCAAGGGGTGCAGGCCATCAGATATGTTCAGACCATCTTCGGGAACTAACACAGGCTGTCAAAAAATATGGTATTCAATTACCGGACAAACAACTGGCATGCGCTCCCGCAAATTCAAGAGAGGCACAGAATTATTTCAAAGCAATGGCATGTGCTGCCAATTATGCATGGGCGAACAGACAGGTAATCAACCACTGGACAAGGGAAGTTTTTGAAAACATATTCGGCAAAGATATTGATATGAACCTTGTCTATGATGTGGCACATAACGTAGCCAAATTCGAAGAACACACAATCAATGGAGAAAAGAAACAGGTTTATGTACACCGTAAAGGAGCTACAAGAGCATTTCCACCAGAACATCCCGAACTATCAGATGACTACCAACAATCCGGTCAGCCAGTATTGATACCGGGTAGTATGGGAACTCCTTCGTTTGTACTCCATGGGACTAAGGATTCAATGGATATATCCTTTGGAAGTGCATGCCACGGTTCAGGACGTCTTATGAGCCGAAAACATGCTAAAAAAGAATTATCAGGAGAAGAGATTCAAAAAGAACTTGCATCAAAGGGCATAACAGTTAAAGTGGCAAACCCAAGAATGATTTCTGAAGAAGCTCCTGAAGCATACAAATCCAGCAGTGAAGTAGTGGATGTTGTTCATGATGTAGGCATAGCCAGAAAAGTAGCAAGATTAAGCCCTGTTGGAGTGATAAAAGGTTAAGTGAAAAAGTAGGATAGAGGAAACGGTTTTTTTGTTTTAAGAGGGGATGAATGGTTTGCTTGGTAACAGTAATATATGCAAGCAATCACCGTTTCCTCAACATAAGATAAGTTTATTATTATATTTAAAGTTGTTTGATACTTTGTTAATTAGTTTGTTCAGTATGACCGCTAAACTTATAGTATCCATGGATTGTTTCAAAAACCATGAACAAAAAATTATCAACGGTTAGGATAATGGCAGATTATCAGTTCGGTAAAGGCTGTGGAGAAAAACTGTTTCCCGAAGATGTCTCTTTTTTATTGTCCAGAACTGGACGTATTAGACAGATTCTGTACAACAACGAAAGAATAGCAACTGTTAGAGCCAGCGACGGTGTGCTGACGTTGAGTATCAAAGGAGCAGATACAGTCCATAAAAACCTATCAAAACCCAAACAACGAATAATAATGTGTGAAGAAGCGGTTCCTTTTGTTTCTGCTGGAAAAACAGCTTTTGCAAAACATGTTATAGATATCGACCCACAACTTCGTGCAGGTGAAGAAGTACTTGTTGTGGATGAATCCGATAATCTCCTGGCTACAGGACAACTTATATTGTCACCCGAGGAAATCCATACGATAGAAAGAGGAAGTGCAGTTGACATAAGGACAGGTGTTCAACAACAATAAATAATATTAATAAATCTATATATATCACCCAATATTATATCCCCTTGTAGAAATGTACAACCATGATTTTAATTCTAAAAACGCTAAAACGGATTTCCAGGTGTCCGGGTTCTGGAGAGTGAGATTATCACCGATACAAAAGAAGATTTTTTGAAAAACTTAGTAATTCCTGATAATACAAAAATGGAAGAACATAACATAGTTGTAGATGGTGGAGTCATTGTTGGGAGCCATTCCAATATCAATTATGGAATCATAGCAAATTCTGCAATACTGGGTGAGAGTGTACAGGTATCAGGTGATTTGACCACTACATCAGAAGTCAGAATCGATACATTAACAAAAATTGGCGGAAGCGTTAAAACTGACTCTAATGCCTATATTGGCGAACTTGTTTCCATAAATGGTAAACTGATAGTCAATGGAGACCTTGATGTTGGAAACAATGTTAAAATCAATGACGGGTTTGTGGCAAAAGGATGGATAATGGTCAGAAACCCTATACCTGTAATGGTGTACCTTTTTTTATATATTAGTGAACTCCTGAGATTGGGCAAAGATGAGGAAGTTGAAAAAGCTCTTGAAGAACTTTTTGAAGATGATGAGTTAGAAGAATCAATGGAATCCGGTGCAATGGTAATACCAAACAGTTCAAGAATTTCAATGGATTCTATACATGTTCCGGCACATGCTTCTATAGGTAACAACTGCCGGTTAATCGGAAATATCCGCTCATCATCGTTTGACATGGGTGATGATACAACACTTTATGGAAGTATTCGAACCCAAAACGATATAACTATAGGGAAAAACAACAACATCCACGGTAATATCGTAGCCAAAAAGAATGTAACCATAGATAAAGAAACCCATATACTTGGTGAAGTCAGTGCCAACACCATTTCCATACATGAAAATGCACGTGTTGATGGTTTGATGAGAGCACCGGGCGGACTCTCTTTCAAACGTGAAGATGAAATTGAAAACACAAAGGATTATGAAGATGAAGATACCGATAAAAAAGAGCTTATAAAGCTGGATATCTGATATTCAAAAAAGTTCTTCTGTTTTCTGTGCTTTACAAAAGTTTTATTAACTTTTTTGTTTATGTAACAATGAAATAATATGGACCGAGTAGAACTGGACAGATCTTCATTCAAAGCACTTGCGTCCGATTCCCGCATTGAAATAATCAAACATCTCAACGAAAAAAGTATGCGGGTAACCGACCTTGCTGAAAAAATGCAGTTGTCCAAACCCACCCTTATAGAACATCTGAAAAAACTTGAAGAATCAGGGTTGATTGATAGAGAAAACCGTGGAGAAAAATGGATTTATTATCGCCTGACGGATAAAAGCCGTAATCTGATGGAGCCAAAATCCGACATAAGGGTCAAAATACTATTTGCAACATCAGTTGTAGCATTTATATCAGGTTTTGCTCAATTATACAGGTTTTTTGTCCAGCCCCAGCCAAAAGATGCTGGAATAATGACAGAAGATGCCAAAGAAATTCCTGAAAGCACAACACCTGATATACCCCCACAGGATATTGTTTCAACTATTCCATGGGATGCTGTCATTTTGCTCGGGATTGCTGTAGTATTGACAAGCATCACTATCTGGTACTTTAAAACAAGAAGCTCTCCTCTGGATTAATAATCAAAAAAAAAGATGGATGAGATATATCATCTCATCCGGATTAATTATCTTGGTGATATTTCCTTTTCTGCTGTGGGGGAGTAAGCTCTAGCATTATCATTTCTTATATCTTCAGTGACCTTGAATTCTATAGTTTTGTCACTGTTTGCACCCACTCTGATATCCCATTCAACAAAATCGGCGTTTGTTTCAACAGATTCTACACTAGAATCCAACAATTCACCAAATTCCCACATGTAACGAACCGTAACAGTTTCGGGGCTATTGCCAAAGTTAGTTATATTTATCTCACCGGTTCTTGTTATATTGCCTACATTCCTTGTTTCTTCAAGAATTTCTGTTTCACCTTTTAAATCAAAGGCATTACCAAGATTGATTTCAACTTCACCGCCTTCAGGTGTTCTCTCAATTGAACTTTGACCCACCATTACCTGTAAACCATCTTTTTCCTGATAAACATTAACAGTTCCCTTGGGCAGTGGTTCTTCATTGTTTGTAAAAGTTAAAAACTGCCGGACATTTTCACTTCTACCGTATCTTGAGGTAGCGTACATGAATTCGGTTTTTGATTCTATATTTTTGTCCATATATTTGGTTGATTGCCGTGAATATGCATCAATTGCAAGCTGTCCGAGTTCATATTTATAAACTCTACCTACCTTTTGAGGTGCTGAAACAGACCTTTCAAAACCATCACGTATAGATTCTCGTTCCTCAGCAAAGCCTACATATCTACTACTCATTACCTGTCCTGATATTAAGTTGAAGTTTCCATCATAGTTTGTATTACTGGGATTTTTGATTATCATATCTCCACTGAACCTGCTGGAACTATCCGAATCTTTCATGTACAGGTCATATGATGCATCCCATGTAATACCATTTACCCGGTATCTAAGCTGGAAATCAAAAGAGCCATTGCCTGAAGATTCAATTCTTGCCATAACTTTTGAATCCGAATCACCTGTTGTTTTTATCTGGTTGACATTGTTTGTATTAATGTAGGATATTCCCCCATCATTCTCAAGAACCATAAGACCATAAGGATAATTGTCTTCAATTCTTAAAAGCACACCTGATACTGTTTTACCAGATGTAAGTTCTACTTCAACTTCTTTACCGATGTTTGTTTTTATATTATCTCTAAAATCCGTTTTTATATCAACAACCTCTAATATATCCGAATTTTCAGGTTCAAGTTTTATAGAATCTGGATCAACATTATCCAAATTTTCCATATTCTCAAGTTCAACCCAATGTACCCCCTGTTCAAGTTCAAGGCTAATGCTTTTTTCTACAATACCTCCCTGATTTGAATCATAAATCAGATAGTTTTCATTTGAATTTCCGTTCACTCCATTAACCTGAGCAGATACTGCAACTGCGAGTAATGCGACCATTCCAATTATAAGAATAGCTTTTTTTAAAGTATATCTCATTTCCATCACCATGTATAAATTCTGCTTATGGCTTAATAAAATCATTCTTTTTGTAAGGGAAAGACCTAACAACAAATTTAGAAATATTATCCACCCAATACACAGCAGCTTAATATGGGACGAGAATAGTAAATATATAAACCAAATTTTGTAATATGAATATATTTATAAATCCAATTACAGGTTTGCTTATAATTTTAAAACTATATTATAGAGGGAAAATCTTGCCCGGGTCAGAAACGTATGAATCAATAGTCAGCAGGGACGAAAAATATGTGATGCAAAATTATACCCGCCAGCCCATAGCATTAAAAAAAGGTGATGGTGCGATTGTTTATGATGTGGATGACAATCAGTACATAGATTGTCTGGCTGGTATTGCAGTAAACAATGTAGGGCACTGCCATCCAAATGTTGTTAATGCGATAAAAAAACAGTCAGAACAGTTAATCCATGTGTCCAACCTGTATTATACCCAGATACAGACACAGCTTGCTGAAAAACTGGTAGAACTTACAGGAATGGACCGCATATTCTTCTGTAACTCAGGGGCTGAAGCAATCGAATCAGCAATGAAGCTTGCAAGGTCTGTATCGAAAAAAACGGATTTTGTGGCGGCTGAACAATCGTTTCACGGACGAACCATGGGGTCTCTCAGTGTGACGTATAAAGAAAAATTCAAAAAACCATTTGCCCCTTTGATAGAAGATGTAAATTTTGTACCCTATAATGACTCACAGGCAGTTGCAGATTCGATAACTGATAATACCGCCGCAGTAATCGTGGAGCCTATACAGGGCGAGGGTGGAGTGAATATACCTTCAAATGATTATCTCAAAAAATTACGAAAAATATGTGACGATACAGGTACACTTCTAATATTCGATGAAGTACAGACTGGTTTCGGAAGGACTGGTGAATGGTTCTGCAAACAACATTCAGGTGTACAGCCGGACATAATGGCAATGGCTAAGGCTATGGGTGGCGGTTTTCCAATAGGAGCAATCGCATCAAAAGAAGGTATTACCTTTGATAAAGGCGAACATGCATCTACATTCGGAGGTAACCCTCTTGCCTGTGCAGCATCACTTGGAGCGATAAAGGCCATAGAAGATGATTCTTTGATACAGCGTTCAAAGAAACTTGGAGATTATTTTGTAGAACGTCTTAAAAACATTTCACGTGATGATATAGTGGAGGTACGTGGTAGAGGTCTTATGATAGGTATGGAACTGGAATCTGATTGTAAAAAGATTTTGAATTATGCACGCGAGAACGGTGTATTTTTAAACTGTACCTCAGATTCAGTATTGCGTATAGTCCCTCCTCTTGTTATAACCAGTGAGCAGATAGACAGGGTGGTGGACGTAATTGAGCAGGCGTAACCTCATTAAAGACGGCATAGAAAATATATCAGAATATGTACCCGGCAAAACCATTGATGAGATTGCTCTCTCGTATGGGCTTGACCCTGACACCATAATAAAACTGGGTTCTAATGAAAATCCACTTGGACCATCACCTGAAGCTGTGGATGCCCTTGACAGATACAAGCAGCTTTATCAATTAAGTGTTTATCCATCCGCAGATTCAGGAGAACTTGTAGAGGCTCTTTCTGGCTACACAGGATTTCCTGAATCAAATCTCGTTGCATCTGGTCCCGGAATGGATGGATTAATCGATAACCTGATGCGTCTTGTCATCTCACAGGGAGATGAAGTTATAATTCCCACACCTACCTTTTCCTATTATGAAATTGCAGCACGTGCAAACGGGGCAGTACCAGTATTTGTTAAAAGAGGTAATGAATTCCAGATAGATACAGACTCTGTACTTGAAGCAGAAACCCCACGTACCAAGATGATATTTATCTGTTCACCAAATAATCCATCCGGTAACCTCATAGATGAAGAAAAACTTCGCAGGATAGCAGAATCCACGAAAGGACTTGTTTTTGTGGATGAAGCATATGTTGAATTTGCAGACAGGAATATGGCAAACCTTATCGATGACTATGATAACCTCATAATAGGTAGGACTTTTTCCAAGGCATTTGGTCTAGCTGGTATGAGAATCGGGTACGGTATTATGCCAAAGTGGCTGAAATCCGAATACATGAGGGTCTCGACACCTTTTAATTTAAGCGGTCCAGCAATAACAGCAGGTATTGCTGCTCTATCAGATACCAGACATCTGAAACAAAGTGTTGAACTGGCAAGGGAAGGACGGAAATATCTTAAAGATAATATACCATTTAATGTATATAATTCTCAGGCTAATTTTGTTCTTGTGGATGTTGCCCCTAAAAAAGCTAAAGATGTATGTGAGCGGCTGCTTGAAGAAGGTATCATTGTCCGGGACTGCACATCATTCAGGGATGCAGGTGATTCATTGATTCGCGTAACAGTAGGAACAAAAGACCAAAATAAATGGGTTGTAGAAGCCTTTAAAAATCAATATCCGGGTTGATTATGCTTACCAGTACTTATATACACATTCCAAAAATAGGTAAATCCACCGAACATAAAATATGGGCATCAGGAATCACAACATGGGAGGACTTTATAAAATACCATGATTCAGTTCCCCTCCCGAAATCCAAGCAAAATATTATACTTGAAGGTATAAATGAGTCAATGGAACGGCTGGATAAAAGAGACACCGAATTTTTTGCAAACTATCTGCCAAATTCAGAGCATTGGAGAGGTTTTCGATACTTTTCGGATTCTGTTGCCTATGTAGATATCGAAACCACTGGACTGTCAAAGATACATGATTATATAACAGTAATAGGTGTTTATAACGGCAGCCAAACTAAAACTTTCGTACATGGAATTAATCTTGATGACGTTGTGGACGAATTGAACAAATACGAATTTATTGTAACATACAACGGAGCATGTTTCGACCTTCCATTTATTAGAAAAGAATATCCCGAACTTGAGTTTAACCGGCTCCATGTCGACCTGATATATCCCCTAAAAAAACTCGGATACAAAGGGGGTCTTAAGCAGGCTGAAGAAAAGCTTGGAATATCGAGAAGTGATAACACTACACAAATGTCGGGACTTGATGCAGTGAGGTTGTGGAACAGATATCAAAAAGGCGATAATGATGCAATTGACCTGTTGCTTGAATACAATCGCGAAGATATAGTAAACCTTGAGACAATATTAAACACTATATATTCAAGATTAATTGACAAAACGTTTTCTGACGCTAAAAAAGAATTCTAAAAACATTAAAGTTATCCAGCAAATATGTCTTCTGATTTTGATATATCAAAGTTTCCAGACCTTCCCGGTGTATATTTGATGAAAGATAAATCAGATACAGTGATATATATCGGGAAAGCACGTTCACTTAAAAAGAGAGTCAGTCAATATTTCCAGTCCCAGAAATATCATTCTCCAAAAACGAGAACACTTGTAAAACATATAGCAGACATTGAATACATAGTTACCCAATCCGAAGTAGAAGCACTGATTACCGAAGCAAGCCTTATAAAAAAGCACAAACCCAGATACAATGTCCGTCTAAAAGATGATAAACGCTACCCCTACATTAAAATAACCAATTCAAAATATCCGCGAATTTATCTTACACGGCGACGTTTGATGGATAACGCCCTCTATTTTGGACCCTATACAAACGCTGGTGCAGTACGCAAGACCCTTGATATAATATCAAGAATTTTTAAAATACGGAAGTGTAAGACAAAAATTGATGGTGATAAAACTCATTCAAGACCCTGCCTTAATTATCATATCAAACGTTGCCTCGGTCCCTGTACAGGTGCAGTCAGCGAAACTGAGTATCAAAAAGAACTAAATTCTACTATCAAATTCCTGAAAGGCGAAAGTGATGAACTTATAAAAGAGCTTGAAGACAGGATGTACCAATTATCTCTAAACCAAGAATATGAAGCTGCAAGCGTGGTCCGCGACCAGATTGAGGCTCTTAAAAATCTAACACATCAACAGGTGGCAATATCAGGAACAGATGAAAGAGATGTAATAGCTACAGCTGTTGATGAAAATGCAGTATATATCCAGCTTTTCTATATAAGAAACGGGAACCTTGTAGGTAGATCACAATTCACAATGGACAGAGGTGATGATGAAGTATCCGTTCCTGAAGTTTTATCAGGTTTTATCAAGCAATATTACCAGGATTCACCTGTACCACCCGAAATACTGGTTCAGTATGACATCCATGAAAAAGATTTGATAAAAAAATGGCTTTATGAAAAATCAGGTTTGCATGTTAATATTCATGTACCCTTAAAAGGCGAAAAAAAACGAATCCTTGACCTTGCCACCAAAAACGCTGAAATGTCCATGAAACAGGAAAGGTTAAAAAAAGACCACCAACAGCCCAACGAAGTGCTTGAAAGCCTAAAAACTGACCTATCGCTTGAAACACTTCCCTATCACATAGAAGGATTTGATATTTCTAATATATCAGGTACAGATGCAGTAGGTTCAGTGGTGGTATTTGAAAATGGTGTTCCTGCAAACAGCAAATACCGACAATTCAACATCAAAAATGTTGAAGGCATAGATGATTTTGCAATGATGGCTGAAGTGGTGCATCGAAGATTCAGCCGGATTTTAGATGAAAATAAAACCCTTCCAGACCTTATACTCATCGATGGTGGTCCCGGTCAGGTCAGTGCTGCGAAGGATTCTCTTGACAACTTAAACCTTGACAATATACCTTTGATAGGTCTTGCTAAACAGTATGAACATATAATAACCCCAGATAATGAAGTAATAATTCTTTCCCAAAAATCAGATTCAATGAAACTTCTTATGAGGATACGTGACGAAGCCCATCGGTTTGCAGTTTCGTCCCACCGAAGAAAACGTACTGCAAAACTTACTCATTCAGCTCTTGATGGTATCCCGGGAATAGGTGAATCAAAAAAACGCGCCTTGTTGGAACATTTTGGATCAGTTGATAATATTATAAACGCAACAATTAAAGACCTGAAACAAGTTGAAGGTATCAATAAGAACCTGGCACAAAAAATTGTGGATTATTTTGAAAACGAAGATAGTAAAAAATGGTGATTTCTAGAATATATATTTTAAAAAATGTATTTTTTTATGAAATTGATTTTGAACAAGTTTTTAACAAATGAATCTATTAAATAGCAAAACTTAAAACATAACGCATCCAAATTAAATTTATTACAGTTTCCAAGTAAATAGTGCTGTTTATAAAGATTGATTAATAAAGGCCAAGTTTAAGGGAGTGTAATTAATGGTCAAAGAAATTAAATTCGGCAGAATCTCCAGAACTGCTAATGTCAGAATGTTAAATGATATGCATGATGTTCTTTACGATAAAAAACAGATGAGTATTAAAAAAAACCCTGAATTGTATTACATGTATCGCGACCTTTATAAAGATGATTACGATTTTGAAACTATTAAAAAACATAACCTAAGATATGACATTACTGTCATCCCTCCAAAAATGGTAGGTAGAGAATATGTAAAAACAGCAGGCCACTGCCATCCAAAAGTTCCAGATACAGATGTATCTTATCCTGAAGTATATCAGGTTCTGGAAGGATATGCCACCTACCTTTTACAAAAAATGGAGGGAGGCAAAGTAGAAGATGTAGTGGTTATCAATGCACAGGCAGGTGATTATGTTGTTATACCTCCTGATTACTGCCATATAACAATCAATACATCAGATGAGACTCTTAAAATGGCCAACTGGGTATGCCGTGAATTTTCCTCCCTCTATGACTCCATAAAACAGCGTAGTGGCGGAGCCTATTATCTCATTGATACAGGTTTTATCAAAAACCCGGAATATTATGAAGTACCACAGATACGATACCTGTCTCCACTAGAATACCCGAAATTTGGTCTGAATAAAGGTCAGGATATGTATAACCTGATAACAGGCATAGGAAAATTAAAATTCCTAACATCACCCCAAGAATATATGGATGACTTTGATTATATAATCGGAAAATGATACACAACAGCAGTTCTGGTCAATTGACCATAAAAAAATGAGAGTTGTAGGATATAACAGAGGAATAAGATGCAAAAACAGGGAAATAAAAAGGATTACCGAGTACAGTTTACCTTATCCAAAATTGTAAACCTGATGTCCAGTACGACCTATGACCCAAAAATAGGCAAAGGTGATGTGATTGCCAATGTTTCAATTATAAACAAGCATGACCTAAACAGAGTACTTGAAATATTTAAAACCGCCATGATGAGTGGTTTGACTGTTAGCCCTTTTATAAAAATTCTACATGAGGGAGAAAGCATTGGAGATTTGACTATCGAGGAAGGTAAAATCGGTCTTGCAACAATGTGCAGTATAACAATTGATGGCATATTGTTAAAAAGAGGCATCCTTGTCAACCCAAAATTTGGGGGGCTGGTTCAGATTGAAGAAGGGTCACCTGTACGTTTTACCGATGTTTTAACCTATGCAAGTACCTCTATAGACCCACTGGAAGCCCTGATGTCACAGGAGATTACCTCAGTAACACAGATGATAAGTACAGGGTCTGGCAAGATTCTGGCAAACCTTAGAGAAGTACCTATAGCTGCACGATATGATATAGACCATGTACTTTCTGATATAATGGATGCAGGACTTAGCGGAATACTGGAAGTTGGAGAACCGAATCGAAAGATACTGGATGTTCCAATTGAAAGAGACCATCTTGGTATTGTTGTTATAGGCGGTACTAATCCCATGGCTATTGTGAGAGAACACGGCATTCCCATCGAAACAAATGCAATGTCCACTGTTATTGATATTACAGAAATGAGTGATATTAAAGATATTAACCTATAACTTAAATATATTCATCGATTAACCAACAAGTGATGTTATCTGGGATACAGCATCAATAAATGTATCAATTTCTTCCTGTGTATTATACAAACCTACTGATGCTCTTACCGCCCCATCAACATTAAGAGCCTGAAGGGTTGGCATAGCACAATGGTGACCGCTTCGTACACATATACCTTTTGTTTCATCCAGTATCATGGCTACATCATGAGAATTTAGCCCGGCTATGTTAAAAGGAACTACTCCACTGCGATTCTCAGGTCCATATACTTCTACATATGGCATTTTTGAAAGTTTGGAAGCCATATCCTTAACAAGAGATTTTTCATGTTTTTCAATATTATTTATCCCTAAATCATGGACATATTCAACACCCTTTCCAAGACCTATAACACCTGGTATATTGGGTGTTCCGGATTCAAATTTTGTGGGACACGGTTCTATGTCAAAACCAGAAGTAGTTACCGAATGCACCATTCCCCCTCCAAAATAGGATGGGTCTAAATTTTCGGGTTCTTTAACATATAAAATACCTGTGCCCTGCGGACCCAGCAAACCTTTATGACCGGATGCTGCAAAAAAGTCACAGCCAATAGAACCCACATCAACAGGGAAATGGCCGACAGATTGAGCCCCATCTATCAAAACCATTGCTCCGTTTTTATGCGAAATCCGGGTTATCTCATTAATATCCTGCACTGAACCGAAAACATTTGATACATGGGTTACTGCGACAAGTCTTGTTCTGTCAGTTATAGAATCATATATGTCATCAGGGTTGACAATACCTGTATCATCAGGAGATACAACAGTAATATCAACCCCACAATCTTTTAGATTCATCCAGGGTAGAAGGTTGGAATGGTGTTCCAGGGATGTGGTCACAATGTGGTCATCGGAATTCCAGTCCATTCCAAGTGCTACCATATTCATGCTTTCAGTAGCATTTTTTGTCATTATGGTTTTTGAAGAATCAACATTCAAAAAACCGGCTACTTTTTCACGTGAATCTTCATAATGATTGGTTGATTCCCGAGCTAAGCGGTGTGCTCCTCTACCATAATTTCCAGAGTATTTATAGAAATAATCGTTTATGGCTGAAACTACCTGTACAGGTGTCTGCGTTGTAGCTGCACTGTCCAGATATATAACATTATCCAGAACAGGAAAATTTTTCCGAATTTCAAAAATGTCGTACATAGCTTTATATTATTCAACAGGATGAAAAATAAAGTTTTTGCAGGTTATTTTGCCTGTAAACCACCAACCATAAAATCATAAAGTTCTCTATCTTCTTTATCTAGTTTCTTTTTTGTACGCCCACAAACGACCATATGACAGATTTGTTTTGGATTGCGTTTTTTATCTAACTGATTATCATTTGTTACCACTAACTTCTTCATTGATAATACCTCCTGTCTTCATGAATTATTCAAATGTACCCCGCTGAAAATCTTCACACAAAAATATTTGCCAAGTAATTACAAGCGTTAAACACTATACTACTCAATTATCACATATAAAACTAACGGTTAAAACCAGTCATCGTAAGGTATAAACAAATGCAACATCGTTTTAGTAAAACATGTCAATAATAAATGTTAATCAATCTCTTAAATATCATGAAGGATCACAGCGAGTTTATGATGAAGGTACCACTCTTGAAAAAACAAAATCTCAGCTTAAAAAAATCGGAGTTACGCGTATAGCAGATATAACTCATCTTGACAGAGTGGGTATTCCTGTCTATTCTGCAATCAGACCAAGTGCTGCTAAAGGTGCTATATCTGTATATTCCGGAAAAGGTGTTACTTCCACACAAGCCAGGATTTCTGCAATGATGGAAGGATTTGAAAGGTGTCTGGCAGAGAAAAAAGAAATGAACAATAACATACAGGAAGATATTATTGCCGATGAATTTGTTGATTCCTTTGATAATATAAAAGAAACATACAATATATTAAACCCTTCAAAACTTCTCATATCAGAAGATGTAAGAACAGATGACATAATAGAATGGACCAGTGGATGGGACCTGATAAATGATAATGAAATCTATGTTCCATCAAATTCAGTCTACCACCCCTACGATGCCACAAACCAGTGTGTTAAACTGTTCAGAAGCAACACAAATGGTCTTGCAGCAGGTAACGTGATAGAAGAAGCAGTGCTTCACGGATTACTGGAAGTTACTGAAAGAGATGCCTTAAGTATTGCAGAAATGAACAGAAACCCCGGTAAAAGGTTAATGCTTGATAAAGATGACGGCATATGTTATGAACTAATGCAAAAGTTCAATGATGCAGGTATTAATATCAGACTCTGGGTTCCCTTTCATGATACTGAAATTACAACCGTGGTTGCGTCGCTTGATGATGCTCAATTAAAAGACCCCGCAATGCTTGTGATGGGAGCTGGATCTCACCTAAATCCGGAAATTGCCACCATGAGAGCCCTTACCGAAGTCGCACAATCAAGGGTTGTACAGATTCATGGTGCAAGAGAGGATACTGAAAGGGACAAATTCGTCCGTAATATCGGATATGAACGCATGAAAAGAATGAATGGCTTCTGGTATAAAGATGAAGATGTAGAAACCGTCACATTAAAAGATTTAAACGATTTGTCCGGAAATTCGCCAGCAGAAAATATCAATACAGTAATTGACCAGCTCAAAAATTTAGTTGATAACGTGGTTGTGGTCAATCTATCAAGGGAAAGCATAAGTATTCCAGTAGTAAGAGTTATTATTCCAACCTTTGAAATGTATACACTTGACAGAGAAAGAGTTGGCAAAAGGAAAAACATCGCACTGAAAAAAAGCAAAAGAAAAGGCAAAAAAACATGAAACCACAAACGAATTTGAATATAAAAAAACCAAAAAATCCCAGAATTGCTGTTTTTGCAGGCACAAGCATAACCCATGAGGATGCTAATGAAATACTCAATGCTAACTATAAACCGCCTGTTTACAGGTGTAACATCGATAAGGCGATGAAAGAAGGATACAACATTATAGGAATTATCGATGGAGTATTCTTTGATAAGGCGGCTGTTTCCCATAAAGAGATAATAAAAGCACTCAAAAACAATGTCATCATTGTGGGTGGATGTAGTATGGGTGCTTTACGTGCATCAGAACTTGATGATTATGGGATGATAGGCGCAGGAAAAATATATGAACAGTACAGGGATGGTATTATAGAGGCTGACGATGAGGTGGCTGTTGCTACAAACCCTGATACCTTTGAACCTGTATCCAAACCTCTGATAAATATCAGGCAAACTCTGAAAGCGGCATATAAAGATGATATTATTGATGATAAAACCTACAACAACTTGATAGAAATTGCAAAACAGACCTATTATCCATACAGAAGCTACACTGGTATTGTTAAACAGGCTGTAAAAAATAATATCCTTACAGAGGAGGATAGCAACAATATTTTGCGGTATTGCAGAGAAAATGAGATAGACATTAAACGTAAAGATGCAGTTGCAGTTCTTAAAACCATAAAAGAAATTGTTGATAGCTAAAAAAGAAAAAATGGTTTGCTGTTTACTTAGAGTATTTTCTTCTTACAAGGTAAAACACTAAAAGCAAACCAGCAATTGAATAAATCGCCTCGAAACCTGGCTCTTCTTCTGGTGGTTGAGCATTTATAACTTCATCAAACCTTTCTTCTGAATTATTCAGATAACTAAGAGCCATTTCCATGTTATGGACACCAAGACTTCCATCTTCCTCAACCGCAGTCATGTAATACAGCGCATTATTAAATACAGCCTGTTGTTCCTGGTATATTTGTGTTCCATTCAATTCTTCCAGTGCTTCTTCAGCATTATCCCGTTTTGTTTCAAGGTCTTGCAGTCTGCTGGATATCCTTGACTGCTGGTTTTCTATAGCACCTGAAAGTTCAGCCCCGTGACATCTGGAACAATTATTTGTGGACTCTGAATCCACAACCAATGAAACATTCATATCGAATCTATGTCCGGTCACTGCCGATTCATTTGTAGTTTCATTGAATGGTTTGGCACCCATATGACAGTCCACACACCCTATTTCTACAGGGTGCCCACCGTTTACATAACTGGAATTGTTGTACATATCCCACTGAGTGTATCTGGCTATTGTTGTCTCCCCATCTGGTTCTGCACCACGGGAATTATGGCAATTAGAACATAGTTTTACTTCATCTTCTATATGAAATCCGGTTGAATGCGGCTCATGACAGGCTACGCATGTAAGTCTCCATTCTTCCACATCTGAAGAATTTGGCAGTTTTTCCTCATTAAAATCATGAACATCTGTACCTTCAAGGTTCACAACTGCTCCTTCAGTACTTTTACAAGCCACACAATCATCAGAATCTTGGACAAATGGTTCGGTAACATCTGACGGTTCAGAATGGCTTGTCATGTTTTCTGTATCAAAATCATCCTTAGAATACTCGTCCCACTCATCAAATATTGGTTTATGTGGTTCATTATGGCATTTTCCACATAACTCAGCCGAATAATTCATACCAGGGTCTATTTCAGTGGGATTATCAATATGTGCTTCATAACCTTCTTCCGGTGGGCTATGACAGACATCACAGGCTACATCTGATTCATTTAAAACGGAATGATTTGACATGTTCCATGTTTCATAAACATCTGGATGACACTGGCTACAGTCCTTTGGATTCAATGCCATGGATGTTGTTGTCATCAATATTAATATAGTCACCACAATAAAAAGATATTTTTTCATACATCCTCCCCCTCTGTATTGTGCTTTATGGATAAGTTTATCAAAACTGATATAAAAATTTACTCTGATTGATTAACGGTTATATTATATTAAAGATGAGAAAAAATATATAACATGAAGTTGTGTATAATGAACACAAAACCATAAACGGAGATTGTTAAATATGGATATTGATAACATAAGAAAAATTGGTACTGAACTTAAAGAGACATACAAACTCAAAACATCACCTGTTGCAGTAAAACTTGTTTCCAGCACACAGGAAATTCCAGAAGGTATTGAAAGAATACAGGAACCTACCAGGCACTGCCAGATGATAGATAATGTCAGGCAAACAGGCACAAGTTTTTATACACTTGTAGAAGACCAGAAATGCAAAGGCGGTGCTTCGGTCATGGGCCTTCGGGAGATGGATGAAAAACTTGCAAAAGGAGAAGTCTATTATAAACTCGGTGCTTTTGAAACTTCCAATGCAGCACGACGTACAATGCAAAAAGTGCCTAGAGTTCCTGCTAATTCTGTAAAAGCTGTAATCTACGAACCCCTTGAAAAAGCGGAATTCATACCTGATGTTGTAGTTTTAATCGGGACTCCAAAACAAATGATGCAAATATCCCAATCCCTTTTGTACAAACAGGGAGGCAGGATCAATGCAGATTTTGCAGGTAAACAGAGCCTCTGTGCAGATGGTGTAGCAGAGCCATATATGAGTGGTCAGGCATGTGTTACTGTTGGATGTGGAGGAAGTAGAAAACATACACAAATAAATGAAGATGAAATGGCAATGGGTATCCCACTGGAACAATTTGAAGATTTAGCCGATTCTGCAGAAAAAATGTTTGGAAAATAAACGTTAAGTGGTTTTATAAACCACCAAATTTTTGCTTATTGCTATTTATTCAAAGGCACTGGTAAACTCGTGCATGGGTATTGCGGTATAGGTTTTGGTCTTTATACTACCCCTTGATGCGAGTTCAACAGCAGCTTTTGATACTGAGCTTTCGTCTTCTGCTTCTACAATATTCAAAAAATCAAAATCCCCCAGTACAAAGAACTGTTCAAGCACTTTTACACCCATTTGTTCAAGTTCATCATTTACTTCTTTTACCCTTTTAGGGTTATTTTTTAAAGTTTTTGCACCTTCATCTGTTAATTGAGATATCATCACATATTTAGGCATAACAAACCTCCTAAATCCCCAGAATAAATAATCTGTATTTTAACATAAATAACTTATTCTGTGTCCCGTTAATTTTACACCGTTAATATTTTGTTCATTTTCACCCAAAATATATTAAGAAACATAGAAAGGGCACAATATAACACCATTAACCACAGCCACGAAAAAGTTAAATAACGAATAGAACATATGTTATATAACTGCGGGACATCTATACCCCCACTCACCAACCCTCTCTACGTCGTTCTCAGGGATTGAGCTATTTTTTGTCCCGCAGCCTTGAATGTGTATATTGAGTATACACGTATTTAAAATTACTGATAATATATTATTATAGAACAAATGAATTAACAACATCCAGATGTAGTAATATTTCCTGATTTCTAATATTATAATATTTTTTTAATGATCACCTGATTATTTCAACACTTCACCTGTTTGTGTATACCAAAGATAAAGGTCAAGTTCTGCGGGTGTTAAATCCGCCTCTTCTGCAATTGAATTAAACACCTGTTCAATGTTGTAATACTTTTTCCTTGTAAGCGTTTTTGGAACTTCTATCAGACCACTATTGCTCAAAATACGCAGTATATGCTTATCAAGAATAGCCAGATGTTTGTAACCAACATTTCTAAGAAAGTGGCTGGATTCCTTGTATCCGATTCCCTTGATATTTTTGACAATCCATTCACGTGCAGTAAATTCATTTTCCATAGAAGTGATTCTATCCCTGATATCTGCTGCATTATTTCTGGCAAGTATTATGAATTCAGCTCTTTTTTCATAAAAACGGTGACCCATTTGCTTCAATACTGTGGATAGTTCTTTTTGATCATAAGTCAGGAAACCATCATTTTTTTTCATATAATTCTGGATATCAATTCCCAGCCTTGCACTTGAATTGGCTGTTAGAAGACAGAAACAGAGTTCATTGAACCACTCTTTATTGCCTTTTTTATAAAGGGATTCAAATTCAAGGATTCGTTTGTCCACTGTTTCTGATATATCGTCTGCTTTCAAATCTTCAACAATTCTTATTAGGTCTTTTCTGGATTCAATATTCAATTTCAAATTTACACCTGTAGTTATACTTTAACTCAAAAGATTGCTTATTTTTCCTTTCACAAGAGAATATGCAAAATAAAACACGGACATAACCAGAATAATGGTCGCACCGGATGGTATATCATATAAATAAGATATTCCAAGTCCTCCTGTACTAAATATAGCTCCAAATAATACTGACAAAATCATCATCCTCTTAAAATCGGAAGTCATCTGACGGCTCAATGCTGCAGGTATTGTTAAAAGTGCTATTATAAGAATGATACCCACAACTCTTACCAGAACCATCACTGTAAGTGCTATCATACACAAAAGCAGATAATAAAGCTTCTCTGCCGGGACTCCCATCACAGTTGTCATTTCCTCATCAAAACTAATTGCCAGGAACTCCTTATAGAATATATAGACAACTGAAACAATGACCACATCCAGTATCAACATCAATATTACATCAAAAACAGGTACTGTAAGTATGTTACCAAAAAGATAGGTCATGAGGTTGGGCGCATAACCGGGTGTCAGATTCAAAAAAACAATACCTATTGCCATCCCACTTGCCCAGAGTATGCCGATTGCTGAATCCTCTGGCAAACTGGAACGTTTTGTAATCCATCCTATACCAAGTGCAGATGCAATTCCAAAAGGTAAAATTCCAAGAACAGGATTAAATCCGAGATAATATCCCATACCTATACCCCCAAAAGATGCATGAGCTATCCCTCCCCCTATAAACACTATACGTTTTACAACAACATAAGCTCCGATGATTCCACAGGCTATACTGGCAAGTATTGCCGCAAACAGAGCATTTCTCATGAATTCATACTGGAGGAGTATATCTACCACCATTTTAAATCTCCATCAATGATCTTTGAGCACCCTGTGTGGAACACCGTGAGCTATCATTTCTACTGGACAGTGATAGGCAGCTTCCAGGTCTTCATGGGATATTTCTTTCGAGCCGTGATAGAACAATTTACGATTAAGACATGCTACCTTATCTACATGTAATGATACAGCAGTTAAATCGTGGGTCACCATGATTATTGCCATATCTTTTTTCAGTTTTGATAATAATTCATATAACTCACTCTGCATATGTGTATCAAGACCTGCACTTGGTTCATCAAGCAGCAATACTTCTGGTTCCGCTCCCAGTGCCCTTGCTATAAACACCCGCTGTCTCTGTCCACCTGATAGTTTACCTATCTGATGGTTGGCATAATCTTCCATATTTACTGTTTTCAATGCTTTATTAGCCTTGAACTTGTCTTCACTGCTATAACGTTTCAAAATACCTGCATGTCCCATGCGACCCATGAGAACAACATCCCATACACTTATAGGGAAATCATAATCAAAAGAACTATGTTGCGGAACATAACCCACATATTTACGATTTTTTGCAGGACTTTCACCAAACAGTTTCACCTTTCCATTACTCGGTTTTATTAACCCAAGTATTACTTTTAATAAAGTAGTCTTACCTCCTCCGTTTGGTCCAATTATAGCCAGTAGGTCTCTGGGTTGTTCTACTGTCAGGTTAATATCTTCAAGCACAGGTATATTACCATAGTGCACCCAGACATTGCTGAGTTCAACTGCATTATCATATGTTACCATTTAATCCCTCTTCATGGTTACTGATTAAAATTTTCTGCAAGCACTTCAGAAACATTTCTAAGATTGGATACATAATCCTTTGAAAGCGGGTCTAACGTTACAACTTTTCCGTTGACTTCATTTGCAATTGATTCAGCACTGGATGTACTAAACTGCTCCTGTACATATATTACAGAAATGTTTTTCTCCTTTGCTATATCTATAAATTGCTGTAATTCCTTTGCACTTGGTTCCTTGCCTTCTGATTCAACAGGTATCATATCTAAACCATATTCTTGTGCAAAATAACCCCATGTAGGATGATAAACAATAAAACTTTGATTTTCGTATTCTGATAATGTATTATTTATGTAGGAATCCAGTTCATCCAGTTCCTGCATGTATCTATCTTTATTCTGTGAATAATAATCCTTATTTTCAGGGTCGACCTGGATAAGACCTTTATAGATATTCTCAACCATTATTTTGGCATTTTCAGGAGATGTCCAAACATGGGGGTCATTGTTTCTAATAGTTATACCATTTGATGAATTTACAATCAACATTTCATCATTAACTGACCTGATTTTATCCATCCAGGAATTTTCAAATGGTAGTCCTGAACCCAGTTTTGCATACATCAAAGCGTTACTTAAATCTCTTAGTTGTCCCGAAGTTGGTTCATGTGTTGCCGGATTTGCTCCAGGAGGTATCATTACTATTGTATTAACTTTCTCTCCACCTATCTGCTCCACAAATTCAGCCTGTGGAAGTATGCTGACTGCAACCGTTATATTTCCATCATCTTTTTGTGTTTGAGCCTGTTCTGAACAGCCAGTTACAAGCAATACAGCGATTACCAATAAAACAGACAGCAGTTTATAATAGTGATTCATATCAATTCCTTTTAATTATTGGTATTTATGAAACTTAGTTGGCATCTACGAAAATTTGATGACGACTTTAATCAACGAGTTCACAGCTGTCATGTTTAATCTCCCCGCAGTTGCTTAATTGAGGATGACCCATTGACTTACAAATTCTATCTACTGCATATTTTGAAACATATCCTTCAAATCGTGATACTTCCCCACATGCATCATTTGTGGACAAACCGTAATGGCTGAGTAAAAGACTAAGGATTCTGTGTCTCCTCAACAGGAATTCTGCATATTCTCGACCGTATTCAGTAAGACAAACCCCCCTATAAGGTATATGATTTACGTAACCACTTTTTGTAAGTTCATTGATTACTTTGGTGGTTGTAGATGGGTCCACGCTTAATTGTGAAGATATATCTGTTGTTCTTACTGTTTCATTCTTTTCAAGCAAAAATTTAAGATACTGTATTTTCCGAGGTGTTAGCTCAAGCCCTGTGAATTCTCCCATAATTAACAAATGATCAAATAAAGCATTTATATTTTGTGTATAAGAACAAAAATAATCACTATTTTTGGTGTTACTCCAAAAATTATGGTAATTATTAATGATTTTTTATAATAAATACCAAAAGCAATAAATAACTAAATTGACTACTTAACGTTTAGGGGAATTATATGGTTACAACACAAATTCCCTGGACATTTGCGTGTGCAGATGAAAAGGGAGAGAATTTAAACGTTGAAATCGACTTGCCTGGCATAAAGAAGGAAAATATTGAATTTAAGATGCATGATAACAGTTATACTGTAAGAGCTGTAAATGACGATATTAAATATGCAGGAACCTTTCCCACTTGCTGCCCGGTAACACCGGAAAAAGCAGTCGCCAAATACACAAACGAGAAACTTATTATTACTGTCCCATTCCAGGAACCTCATATGAAATCAATAGATTTAGAGATAGAGTAATAAGGATTACTAAGCCACTTAAGTAGATAAACCAGATTATTGTCAAAAGGGGGAGTATAAAATAATGGCTGAAGCCCAATTAATACAGACACCATGCGTGTTTGCATGTCCTGATGAGTCAGGTGAATATTTGAACATCGAAATCGACCTTCCGGGTGTGAAAAAGGAAAATTTAGACTTTAAAATGAGTGAAAGTACTTTTTCCATCAAAGCTACAAATGATGATGTGAAGTATTCAGGTACATTTTCAACATGCTGTCCAGTGGCTCCGGATAAAGCTAATGCCAAATTCACCAAAGAAATGCTTGTTGTTACGGTACCATTTCAGAAACCCCATAGTAGAGCAGTTGATGTCAACATAGAATAATTTCTGACGGAGATAAAATGGCAGGTACGATACAAACGCCATGTATGTATGAACGTATAGACATCAGCGGCAAAGAGTTAATAATTGAAGTAAATTTGCTGGGTGTAAAAGCAGAAAATATTGATTTTAAACTTGCTGAGGATTCATTCGCTGTAAGAGCCACCAATGAGAACATAAAGTATTCGGGCAGTTCGTTTACATGTTGCCCAGTTATACCTGATAAAGCAGAAGCCAAATATCTCAATGGCACACTTACTGTAAGAGTTCCACTTCAAAAACCATTCCCAAAACCAGTGAATATAAAAATTGATTGATGGAGGTAATAAAATATGGCAGAAACTAATATACAAACACCATGTGTTTATGCATGTGCAGATGAAACAGGAGAAAACCTAAACATTGAAATCGACCTTCCGGGTGTGAAAAAAGATAATATTGAATTCAAGATAACAGAAGATAGTTTTGCCGTCAGAGCAAACAACACCGAAATTAAATATGTCGGCAGTTTTGCTGTATGCTGTCCGGTTATGCCGGATAAAGCTGTTGCAAAATATTCCAATGATAAACTCATTGTCACAGTACCGTTTAAAGAAGTACATGAAACTCCTGTAGAAGTTAAAGTACAGTAATAAATCAAATAAAGAGGGAGAAAAATGTATCCAGTAATAGATTACAGTGTATGTGAAGGGGACCTTGCTTGTTATGAAGTATGTCCTGTAGACCTGTTTGACGTTGGCAACAACGAAGAAAAAGAAATGGAGGTTGCTGTTGTTGCACGACCCGAAGATTGTATTGAATGTGAACAATGTGTAGAAGTATGCCCGGTGGATGCTGTAAGACTGGTTGAAGATGAATGATAATGTTATATACAAAATACTGACTGCTCTTCCACGACTGAACAGACTGTCCGACAATTCTGGACTACTGTCAATCTATTTTTATCTATAAGGCAAATAAATATAAATGATAGATTAATTAATTTATTAACATGGCTTTCATCCAATCATCTAAAGACCAGACATGGCTGCTGCCACCTGATATAAGAGACATGATAAGTTCAGACCATATCTGTTACCTAGTAGATTCCTTCGTAGAAGAACTCGACTTCAGCGAGTTTGAAGATAGATATGCAGGTGCAGGACACCCTGCATATCATCCAAGGATACTCTGCAAAGTGCTGATACAGGCAATGATCGATGGTATCAGATCATCACGTACCATCGCAAGATGTGTACGTGAGAATGTAGTATACATGTACCTCGCTGAGAAACTGACTCCGGATTTCAGAACTATAAGTGATTTCAGGAAGGATAATGGTGATTTGATCAGAGAAATCTTCAAAAACACCGTTAATGCTGCCAGGGAAGTCGGGTCTGTGGGGATGGAACAGATGAGTATCGATGGGTCTGTAGTTAAAGCGTCTGCATCCAATAACAGTACTGTTACAAGAAATGAACTGGATGTTATAGAGGATTACATCGACAAGATGCTGAAAGAAAGCATTGTAACTGATGAACTCGAAGATGAACAATTACAAGACTGCAGGGGCTACGATCAGCTTGATGAAAACGGCAAAAACCGAGTTAAGTCTGTCTGTAAGAAGTATGCTGATAAGCTTAATAATACAAATCAGGATAAAAACTCGAGATATCTAAACAATGTAAAGGTGGCTAAACAAGAATCCGATAAGGATACCACCAAAGGATTTAGTTTAACTGATCCTGAATCAAGGTTTATCAAGAACAAGAAGGGTAGAATCGAACTGGGATACAACACTCAAATCACTGTTGACCATAAGGAAGGAATCATAATCGCAAACGATGTTTGTCAGGATAGAAACGATGCTCATCAGCTTAAACCACAACTTGAACTTGTTGAAAAGTACTGTGGGAGATTAGGTAAAAATACGAAAATATGTGCTGACAGTGGTTACATTCATGAAAAGAATATACAATTCTTGAAACAGAAAGAACTGGATCCCTATATACCGGAACAAATCGATAATAGTTATAAGAAAAATCCTAAACCTGAAAATAATGCTGAACATCCTTACCATGTTTCAAGATTTATTTATGATGAACAAAGGGATGTGTATATTTGCCCTGAAAACGGGATTTTGACATTTTCATATGAATCATATGATGGAGACAGACCAGAAAAACGTCGAGTTTACAGAGGTATACATTGCAGAGATTGTAAATCCAAATATCAATGTACCAACAGAAAGGATGGGATACGTCAGTTAAAAATCACTTATGTATCAGAAGATAGGAAACATCTGAGAGATAAGATGAAAACTGAACAAGCAAAGAGAATATTTGAACAAAGGAAACATACTGTTGAACCTGCTATCGGAAATTACAAGCAGAATTTGAGATTCACAGAATTTATTACAAGAGGGTTAAATTCTGTAAAAACTGAATTTAATCTGGTTTGTGCTGCTGTTAATCTAAAGAAAATATGGATGAATTCTGGATAATACAAATAATTGATTGAAAATCAATTATTTGTATTGTAGAATAACAAAAAATTCTGCAAAATAATATGGTACGTATTATTGTTTAACTAATTATTGTCAGACAGCCTGTGAAGTCGTGGGGTTCTATTGAACCTTGAGAGCCTCAACCTTTAACGAGGTTGAGCATTTGCTGATTCATGGACGGTACTTGAGAGCTGGTTCTATGACCAGTCGTAGAGGTCCCCTCTCCACAGCCGTTGATTCCCGCGAGCCCCCCAGTATGCTTTTTTGAGTTATAATATGATGATTTTTTCAATATGTTTATCGCAGCATTAAGATCTCTGCCAATTCCTAATCCATAATTACTGCAGTAGAATGTTCTCTCTTCCAATTTCAGTTTTTCTTCTCTATTAGTTCTACAACGAGAACAGATTTGAGAGGTGTTGTTGGGATTGACTTTGTCTACGATTTTACCTCTCTTGGCTGCTTTATAGGTCACATGCTGAACCAGTTTATTCCAGCCCACTTCAGAGATTGATTTTGCTAATCTATTATTTTTTTACCTACTGATAGCGATTATACCATAAAATCTAGAGTTGATTAGACATCAGCGGAGTACGATTCATCCTTCTTTAAATCATGGATTTTAAGAGCATGAGTGAACTCATGGGCTTTCTCTACCCCTGCGCCCCGTTCATAGTAAAGGTGTTTTTTTTTCAAATATGAATGCTAACTCCTGACCCAATTTCCATAAATGAGTCTGGATACAACTTTGCTATTTTATTTTTATTAGATGTACAGTGACCTGCAGCAATTAATTTTAAATTTTTGAGTAAATTATATTCCTCGCTTCCGTGAAGCCCACCTATAATTCCTGCTATATCACCATAAACAGATGCATTTTCTATTATATTTGTTAATCCGGGATGTGCACAACCTGTTATCACATACACTCCAGCGCTTGTTTCCAATAAAAGGGATTGTTCCTTGATTTTTTTACCGAGTTTACCGGTCGTATATATAGATGGATGTATCTCGGTGGGCTGTGATATTTCTATTAATTTGGCTCGCGAAGATATTTCGTCTTTAAGATATTTGGAAAATGATGCAGGAACATAGACCTCAAGGTCTGTATTGGCATTAAGGATGGATGTAAGCCCACCCATATGATCCCAGTGGTGATGAGACAGCACAACTTTTCCAATTTCTAATGGTGATACACCCAACATCTTTAAATTGTGGAGGAGCACGTAGCCATCCCAACCCGTATCAAATAGAATTTTGGATTGACCTGTATCTATCAGGCAGGAAAAACCCCACCCACTAAGGAATCCATTAATTGCATTATTATCATATACTACTGTTAATTTCATCCAATTGGTCGCAGGAGACTCCCTGCGTAAGCTGGGAGTCTCCTGCGACCTATCTTTTAAATCTGTACCATCTGAGTTAGAGTTGTGCATCTTGCTGATATCCTCCTGCAGTTTTTCTTAACGTTAGGGTTTTTCTTGAATGTATTTCCGAATATATCCATGATGCTGAAATTTCCTGATGTTCTCTTACCTTTAACGAAACCTGAGCTGACTGGTGTTTTGATGAAATCGAATTTTCTCAATCCGTGGAGTTTTCCTGTTGGTATATTCTTCTCGGATCTTACACCTTTAGTTTGTTAATAATCTCCACTGCTCACAAAAAATGTCGCAAGGAAGCCCACTGCTTCAGCAGAGGGAGGAATTGCGACCATCGGTTTTTATATCCGGATTTAAGTTAAGTCTGTCTAGTTGATAGGTATATCCATCGAATCTCTGTACTAGTTCGAGATATTTATGGTTTATACCCTGTGCAATCCTTTTAGCACCGTTTTTGATGTCGAAACTACCGCTACTCCTGCATGCGACTGCACCTTTCCAGATACCTTTGTATTTTCCTTTTGGAACGACTGCTTTTATGATGTCTCCTGATTGGAAACTGAATATGTATTTGATTCTTGGTGCAGGTTTCCTCGGGAAACCATATTTATCCAGCTTACATCTTTTATAACTGCCTCTTCCTTTAGCATGGATATGTAGGACACTATTAGTTTTAAACTTCAGTTCATCCAGTGTGGATTTGCCTACACAGCACGCATCGAAGTGATGGTCTTTCGGCAAGTTTAATTTTATCCTGTTCATCTTGGTTAGTGCACCTGTACCGCATTCTACAGGTAGTTTTGTATCTTTCAGCACTTCAAAGACCCTCCACCTTGTAGAGTTAACTATCGTTGTATCTTTCAGAGGTTTCTTGGCTTTTTCATGCACTCGAGGGTAACCGTATTCATCAGCTGTCATGTTACCTTTGTTCTGGTTGCAATCATGACAGGCTATGGTCAGATTGCTGACTCTGTTAGAACCACCTCTGCTTCTCGGTACGATGTGTTCCACCTCTAACTGAACATCCTGTCTGCCGCAATATACACAGGTTCTCTGGAATTTCTCAAGCAGATACTCTCTTACTTCGTAACCCTGCAGAGTTCCCTGCTGGTACTCGACACCTTCAATTTCAGGGGTTTCCATCAGCTGTGTGTCGAATTTGATATTTTCGTAAGTTATTGAGCTTATAGGAATCAATTTCATCAATTTTCTAATCCATGATTGTATGTTGTCCACTCTGCTCTGCAGAGATGGGGGCAGCCATCCTTTCGTTTTTTTTCTGTTATCGAATCTGGGTTTTCTGTATCTCAGGTTCTGTGATCTTCTCCTGCGTCTGAAATTCCTTCTATCATCCAGTTTCTTTTTAATATCAGCTCTGTGGTTAATCTGGGCTAACCAGACTACATCTCTGTTGTTCTTCAATATAGTTAATCCAGTGTATCTTGAACCGTAGTCGATTTTGGGTGTGAAATCATATTTTACGTCGTCTGATTTCAGTTCTTTGAGCCTGATTGTAAATGGATATTTCTTATGTATAGTAGCCTTTCCGGCTTTCAGCAGTATTCTTGCTTTAGCCGGATGACACGGTGTTAAAGGTTTCTTGTTCCTGTTGAGTACGAATACCATGGATATTACTCCTTTCTCTGCTTGATGCAGGTTACGCGGCTTATCAGCCGTCTCCCTTCGACAAAGTTATCCCAGTTTGTCATGCACGCACACTGTCCCTACCTCTCAGGACTGTTTAATGCAGTACGATAGAGCAGCGGACTAGGGAAGCATCCGAGGGTATCATGGCCGGGATAACGTAGTTCCTTTAAGGAACTGAGTCTGGTCAATCAGGGCTTTCCGCAGGGACAAGCCCACCTCCTTTAGAGGTGGGTTATTGACATGTTTTTTGTAGTACACTACGTCTGATAACTGTAATGTTGTCAGCAATGTTTGTGCAATCTTTACCCTGAGTACATTGCTTATCTATACATAAAGCACACCACATATTAACTGTTCCTCTATTTTCAAATTGTTTTTAAAGCCTTTGTGTTACACGTTCCCAGATATCCCTGATTGTCCTTGATAATTCACTATCAGAATACTCAATAATTGTTTTTTCCTGTATCATGGCTTCAACTGGTATAGTGTCGTAAGGTATCTTACCCACAACTTCCACCCCTTTTTCCCTGCAGTAATCTTCTATAACTCGAGTATTTTCCACATTTATATCATATTTATTTATGCAGACAAGAGTTGGTATATCAAAATAATTCGTCACTTCCAAGATTCTTTTAAAATCATGAATTCCTGATATACTAGGTTCTGTAACGACAAGAGTCATATTAACTCCTGTAATAGAAGAAATAACAGAACAACCTGTTCCTGGTGGCCCATCTATAAGGATTAGATCACTATTATATTTTTCAACGAGTTCACTGGATGTGTTCCTAACAACAGTGACAAGTTTTCCACTTGCTTCTTCACCTGCTTTCAGGTTTGCATGACTCATTGGTCCATATCTTGTTCTGGATTTATAATATTTGCCTGATATCCTGTCATTAAGAGATATCGCATTTTCTGGACATATATATTCACATACACCGCAACCTTCACAAATAAAAGTATTTACATTAAAATCCTCTGTGATAGCATCAAACCTGCAATAAGATTTACACAATCCACATTCTGTACAAAGATTATTGTTAACATAAGCCACCTTTGAACCTATGAAATCGAAAGTCTCCATTATTTCAGGGTTCAATATCAGATAAATATCTGCAGCATCCACATCACAATCAGATATAACAGCATTCTCTGCAAGTGAAGCAAAAGCTGACGTGAGAGTGGTCTTCCCGGTTCCTCCTTTTCCGCTTATTACAGTAATTTGTTTCATACTATTACCTTAACATTAGTATTTATCAATTGGTTGTATACTCTCAAACATCTGTGCAAATTGTTTTTTCCATTTAGGCATTTTTTGTACAAACGGGGTTCCATTTGAATACAACTGTGCTATATTCTTATCATAAGGTATTTTCATCAAAACCGGAATATTTTCAGAATAGCAAAATTCCTCTACCTTACTATCACCAACATCACAACGATTGATAATTATGCCAAAAGGAATGCCTAACTCTCGTACAACATCAACAGTGAGTAAGAGATCGTGGTACCCAAAAGGTGTAGGCTCTGTAACAAGGATACAGTAGTCAGTATCTTCAAGGGTAGCTATTGCAGGACAAGCTGTTCCAGGAGGAGCATCAATTATTGTATTTTTATTTTTATTAATGTTTTTTTTAAGGTCTTTTATCACAGGTGATGCCATTGCCTCCCCTATATTTTGTTGACCCTGGAAAAACTCTAAATTTCTCTATTCAGTTTCTGATTTTTCAATTGTTCCAATGCTTCGTTTTTCTTCGCCAATTGCGTCCATTGGGCAGACAATTCCACATCCACCGCATCCGTGGCAAAGAGTGTTGAAAAGCATTATATCCCCGGGCAATACTGCAATAGCATTAAACTGACAAAAATCCGCACATTTTCCACAAAAATTACATTTATTTTTGTCAATTACTGGTGTAAAAATATTAACATCATGTTTCTTTACAAGATTGTATCCAAGAAAAATATTACAATTGGGTTCTTCTACATCACAGTCAAGCAATTGGGCACCACCCAAAGAAAGTGCCAAATTAACTGAAATCGTTGTTTTACCAGTACCCCCTTTCCCACTTGCTATTGCAATGTTCATGATATCTCCTTTTCTAAAATTTGAAAAATCTGGTTATTAATGCTGATGCGATTTACATGCATTTTCTTTTGTTGCCTCTTCCAGATTTCCAGTATTCCATGATTTAAGGGCGTCTTTTACTGTACCCTTTGCACCCACATATACATCTATACAATAATTTTCAAACATGTTTATAGCTCTTGGACCAATTCCTGAGCATAACATTACTTCTACTCCTGATTCGGATAAAATTTCAGGAGGCTTCCTTGTACCTCCCATATGTTCCCCTATGTTTGGAAGTACTTCTACCGTGTCGGTCTCAGTATCTACAAGAGTATAATATGAGGCCCGTCCAAAATGTTCACATATTGAAGCCTCAAAACCTCCATTTTCGTTGGAAGGTATACATACTTTCATGAAATCACCTATATGATCTATTAATTCCATTATGAGCTTTTACTGTTGGAACATCTGACTCGTCAAGCAATCCTGCTTTAAAATCATCGATTGCCTTTCTGATTGTACCTGCAGCTCCAGTATATACATTTATATTGGCTTTGGAAAGTACTGAAAACGCATTAGGTCCCACATTACCAGTTATTAAAGCATCTATGTCCTTATCTACAATAGCCTGTGCAGCTTTTATACCCGCTCCTCCTAGTGTTGAATTACCGGAATTTTCGAATACTTCAAATTCCATTGATTCAGAATCTGCAAGAACAATATACTGGGACCTTCCAAATCTTGGGTCCAGTGGTTCATCCAGATTTTTACCTTTAGCTGTAATACCTATTATCATATTTATACCTCAATTCCAATATAGAAGATTATTTTTCATATTTCACACATAAGTGATTAATTATATAAATATAATTGATAATATTTATATATTTTCTCACATAAGAGATATTAAGGTGATAATATTCCAGGCAGACCCAAGTACCCCAGACGTGTTGAATATAAACCAAAAATTAACTATTTTAAACCCAGAGGAGTGCCCCTTTCAGAACTTGAGGTTGTATCTTTAGCAGTTGAAGAGGTTGAAGCTTTACGTCTGGTTGATTTAGAAGAAATGCAACAGGAAGAAGCAGCCCAAAAAATGGGCATATCAAGACGTGCTTTCTGGGAAGACATCCAGAATGTAAGGAAAAAAATAGCGTTTGCATTGACCAATGGTAAAGCAATAGAAATTAAAGGTGGGACTCATACTAACATAAATGATGATGAATAATCATAAATTCCTATAAAGGGGAGAGGTTGTATGCCTAAAGAATTTATACCAACTGAAGATATTAAAAAAAGCAGCCCAGAAGAAGCAAAAAGTAAAGAGCAACAATCACAGTCACAACCCCAAACTCTGAGTCTGGAAGGGGTTAAACATAAAATAATGATAATGAGCGGTAAAGGTGGTGTAGGGAAAAGTACAATCGCCGCATTCCTTGCATCAAGTCTTTCTAAACGCGGATACAGGGTTGGTTTACTGGACTCCGACATCCATGGACCCAGTATCCCAAAGATGTTTGGACTGGAAAATAAAAAACCAGAAATTGATGAAAAAGGTATTGTACCTATTCCTGTATCAAAGAATTTAAAAATTATGTCTATAGCATTTTTGCTTGAAGGCGAAGATTTTCCTGTTATCTGGCGAGGTCCCGCCAAAATGAGTGCTATAAAACAATTTTTACAGGAAGTTTCTTGGGGTGTACTGGATTTTCTTATAATTGACCTGCCACCAGGCACAGGTGATGAACCATTAAGTATTGCACAGCTGATTCCAGAATTTGATGGTGCTATAGTTATTACAACACCACAGGATGTAGCTCTTACAAGTGTAAGAAAGTCAATAAACTTCTTGGACCTTGTTAATGTTCCTGTTCTTGGGCTGGTTGAAAATATGAGTGGAGTTATTTGTCCCAGCTGTGGTGATGAGATAGAAGTATTTGGTGGAGGTGGCGTTGAAAAAGCTGCATCAGATTTTGGAATATCGGTACTTGCAGAATTACCCATTGAACCCCAAGTATCCCAAAAAGCCGACACAGGTGCTACCTATACCTATGAAGGAAATGAATCCGAGTGGGATAAGAGGTTCAGCAATGTTGTAGATACTATTGAAAAACTGGAAAATAATACTAAAAACGATGGAAACTAAATATTAAAAGGGGGTCATGATTATGAATTATGCCAAAGCAAGTCAAAAACTTGTTGACTTACTTAATCTAAGGGGTAAGCCCGTTGCAGTCTCATTGTTAAAACAAGAAGAAGACATTCCACACGGTTTGGAGGAAGTTTCAAACCCTGAAAGATACTGTCAGATGTTGCAGAAAGCCCGGTTAAATGAAATCACAAGTTTTGCAACTATAGATAAACATGCATGCAAAGGTGGTGCTGCAGCAGTAGGTTTGCAGGATTATCCTGACAAACTCAAAAGCGGGAAATTGTATGTAGACAAACTTGGAAAAGAGGTTTCATACAGCGTTGCCAAGCGTGTGGTTGAAAATATGCCAAGACCAGAGCCAGGATCCACAATTGCCACAGTTATTTCTCCATTGGATAATACAGCCACAAGGCCAGATGTTATAATTGTTATAGGCAACACTCTGGTAGCCAGAAGGATTGCTCAAACTATTATTTATAAACATGGTGGAAGAATGACTGCAGATTTTGCAGGTATTCAGTCAACCTGCGCAGATGCTACCGGATCACCGTACATAACCGGTGAAGTAAATATATCTATCGGTTGTGATGGAGCAGCCAAAAACGCAGGTCTCAAAGATGATGAAATGGTTGTAGGTATTCCAGAAGAAATTTTGGGTGATGTTGTTAACGTACTGGACATGAAAGCATATGAATGGGATAAATGGATGAAATCCTGATTTTTGTATTCAGGATATCTCCCTAAAATTATTTGGTTGTTATTTCACAACCGTTTTCGGTTACTATAACTGTATGTTCAGCCTGGGACACCAATCCCTCCTCGATTTCTTTAAGTACAGGATAAGACCTTATTGCTCCTGCCTTTTCAAGCTGTAAAAGTGCAAAATCAAGGCTTTTGGTACTGGATTGAAGCCACCGCTTTGCAAACGGTAACGTCCTGTATTTTTCAACTTCCTTCATAAGCTTTCTTGCTGCCGGCAGACGTACTGATTTTTTGGCTATAAGACTGTATATTTCAGCCCACGGACCATTACCTATTTTACCTGCACCATCAGTTGCAAAAGGTTCTATTGCAATTATATCCCCTTCATTGAGTACAATACCCTGATCGACATGTCTGTTGGGTATAGAAGGAGATGCATGAGCAATATACCGCTCAAGCCCATGTCCTGTCAGATTAACAACCGGTTTGAGGCCGTAACCTGTTATTGCATCTTCTATAACTCTTCCAATTTCTGCAGTGTTAACTCCGCTTTTAATAACATCAATTGCCGAGTTAAGGGCATCCTCTGAAGCTTTTACAAGGTCGTTGTTACCCGAAAGATCAACTGTTACCGCTGAATCCGCAATATATCCATCCAGATGAACTCCCATATCCAGTTTCACCATATCGTCACCAAACACCGAATCATCGTCTATTGATGGTGTAGCATGAGCAGCTTCATCATTTCTTGATATATTACATGGAAATGCAGGATGACCACCTAAATCAATAATTGTTTGTTCTACTGCACCGGCAACTTCCAGAAGTTTTTCACCCTTTTTAACCCGGTTTTTACCTTCTTCTCTTGCTTTTGACAGTATATCTCCTGCATCCATATATTTCTGGATTATTTCTTCTTCTGAGTACTGTTTTAAGTTATTATCATCCGATTTCATATTATCTCATCCTTAGACAACAAATTTCTTTTCAAATTCAGTCAGATTCCTGCATCCTTTTTCAGTAACAACCACTATATCTTCAATACGCACTCCTCCAATTTCAGGATAATATAAACCCGGTTCTACTGTTATCACATTACCGGATTCAAGTTTGTTTCCATTATCTCCCAGGCTTGGAAGTTCATGCACTTCCAGACCTACACCATGACCCGTTGAATGCAGGAAACCGGATTTTAGTTTTGGATTATTACGGACAGTATCATATCCTTTTTCTTCAAAAACATCACATACTGCATTATGGATTTCATTGCATAAAACCCCTGGTTTTACAAGTTCAAGTGCCTTGTTCTGGGCTTCGATTACTGCATCATACATATCTTTTAGCTGTCTGGAAGGGGTACCTTTAACCACTGTACGGCTCATATCTGAAAAATATCGGTTGGTTTTACTCCGAGGGAATATATCAATAATAATCGGTTCGTTTGCTTTTAAAGTGCCTTCACCTATCCAATGAGGGGTAGACGACTGTTTTCCGCATGCTACAATTGTAGCTTCAGCTTCACAGCCAAAATCAAGAAGCCTATGTTCGATGGCATTGCGCACGTATTCAGATGTAAGTTCAACACCTTCATTATAAAGTACACCATCAGATTCTGATGCATTTGAAATCAGATTTACTGCTGTATCCATTGCTTTTTCACAGGCATTCTGGACTGTTTCGATATTTGCTATTTCTGATTCACTTTTTTTTGTCCTCATATCTTTGAAAGGGCTTTTTATGGGCATGAACCAGAACCCCTGCTCTTTAAGGGTTTGCGCAATGAAAAATGGGAAGTTGTGCGGCACACCAATTTTTCTGATTCCTTCTTTACCAAGAAGCTCACCGAGTGTGTCACTGAAAGCAATAGATGGGTCAGACCTGGATTTTATTTTGGACCGATAATCATAATCCTGCGTTGTTCTTATATTTGTTATCCGTGATTCGTTCTCAGCTCGTCCACGCTCCATTTCTGATACCAGTAATATTTCATCCCCACTGTTTGTCTGCAAATATGTGAACTTATCAGATGCAAAAAAACCGGTTGTATAATACATATCAGCATTATGAGATTCGCCGATCATTATATAGGCATCGAGTCCTTTTTTTGAAAGTGTGTTCGAGATATCCATATTATTTTTTTCCTGAATTTGCTTCATGTAATCTGATTTATTGATACTAATACAAATTTGTTGTTAAAATTGATTTACTGTTAATTATAAAATCGAAAATGTTATATGTTAATACTTTTGTAGGTTTTAGTAATACTGAATTGAATAAAAGTATATTTATCAAAGGAGGTAAGAAATTGAAAAAAAGCGTAATGTTAATACTTTGTACAATAGGTTTTGTGCTGTGCTTTACAGGTGTTGCAAGTGCTCATTTCACAATGGTATTTCCCGGTGGAGATACGGATGTAACACCAAAAGATTACATAGCTGAAAAGGGTGAAACAAAAGAGATTGTGCTGGTATGGGGACATCCCTATGAGCATATAATGTTTGATTTTCCGGGTGATGAACCTGTAGTTAATGTCACAAAACCTGATGGTAGTGTTGTTGAACTATCACCAGAAAAAACTACTGTAAAGGAAAAAAAAGCCTATCAAGTATCATATACCGTTGACCAGAGAGGAGACCATATTCTATCCGTCAAACTGGAAACTGAAGAACACGGCCTGGTAGATTATACAAAAGCAGTTATCCATTCAGGAACTGAAGCCTGGAAAGGATGGGATACAGAAACTGGACAGAAAACCGAAATTATGCCATATATGAGACCTTATGGAATGGAAGAAGGGTTTGTGTTCTCAGGAAAAGTTTTGTATAACAAAGAACCATTACCCAACGCCACTGTAGAGGTTGAAGAATATCACAAAGAATCCACTGCAAAAGAAATAGTAAAATCTGCAGAGGATAAATATTCTAATGACCCACCCATGGTTTTTACAAGAGTTGCAAAAACCAATGAAAATGGAGATTTCATGTACACACTTGACGAAACGGGTATCTGGTTTGTAGGTGCTACAAAAGAAATCGAAGACGGACTGGATAAAAGAGGAGTATTTATTTTACCTGTAATTGAAGAGTTCCCCGCAGAAAACACATCCACACCATCTGATTCTGCAACTGAACAGTCAACGACTGATAAGGATTCATCTTCAAATGAACAGGAGACAACCAGCCTTCCAGGGTTTGGATTCCTAATTGCTGCAGCAGGGATCATTGGTGCAGTGGCAATTGGAACCGGCAGGATTAAGAAAAACTAAATAATATCTATGGGCACTTAAGCCCATTATTTTTTGGAGAGATTAGCAATGGTTCATATATCAGACGGTGTTCTGTCATTCCCTGTAGTTGCATTCGGATGGGTTCTAAGCTTTATAATAATAGGCGTGACTCTTTGGTGGAGTGAAAAACACGGTGATATAGCCGAGCAAATCCCTAAACTATCTGTTATCACTGCAGCCTTTTTTGTAGCATCATTAATACATATTCCACTGGGCTTCACAAGTGTTCACCTTATGCTCAACGGTATTGTTGGTGTTATTCTTGGAATTCTTTCATTCCCTGCAATATTTACCGGAGTTTCACTACAAGCATTTTTGTTCCAACATGGTGGTGTTACAACCATAGGCATAAATACCGTTATACTCGGGATTCCCGCACTAATCTCATACGGTATTTTTAAAACAGGTGTTAAACGATTACCATTTAGAAATAAAATAGAATCTTTGTTTGGAGGTATCAGTGGAGGATTTGCGGTTATAATTTCAGTTGTATTCCTTGTATTCAGTTTTATGCTAACAGGAGAAGAATTAACAACTCCTGCAAGTCTTATAGCGATAGGACATATACCTATTATGATAATAGAAGGTCTGGTTGCAGTATCTATAGTTGCATTTTTGCTTAAAGTAAAACCCGAATTATTACCTGTTAAAGGTGGTGGGAAAAATGAATAAATTAAATTGGTTGAGCATATTAATATTACTACTGATTCTGGCTATGTCTCTTACACATACCGTATCTGCCCATAGGGTACATGTAGAGAGCCAGATTAATGAGATACAGATAAAATCATGGTATGGAGGAGGAGAATCCATAGAAAAAGCTGATGTTAAAGTATATACAATTGAAAACGGTAAAGAAGAGATATATATTGAAGGGACAACCGATGAAGATGGTGCATACAATTTTTCACCAAAAATGGGTGTATCAGAATACAGGGTAGTAGTGAAATCCGATGGTCACAGAGGAGATAAAACCATAAACCTATCAGATACAGGATTGCCTGAACAAAATAATGAGGATCCCATATACACAAAAATTATTTCTGGATTTGGGTATCTTGCAGGCCTTGCAGGCGCAGGAATGCTATATATGAACTGGAAACGATATAATAAAGGAGAGGAGAAAAATAATTAATGGAATATCCTGAAATTGATAAATATTCTTCACTTGAATCCCCAATCCACAATTTTGACCCCAGAACAAAGATAATTACATTCACATTACTTATATTCTCATCTGTTTTTGTAGAAGACATCAGGTTTGCTGCTCTGGCATTAATTGCAGCTTTCATACTGCTTATTATTTCAAAACTGCCTTTTAAATTTATATTCAACCATGTTAAATGGGTATCCCTGTTCATCCTCCCTTTTCTAATAATAATGCCCTTTACCGTCGATGGTGATGTTTTGGTAAATATTAGCTATATAACAGTGACCCATGAAGGCATTACCTATGGATTTCTTATTACTGTTAGAGCTTTTACAGCAATTCTACTGGTATTTACAATGCTTGGAACAATGAGATTTGATACCACAATCAAAGCGTTACATATGCTAAAAATCCCAAATCCGCTGGTACAGATGCTTATGTTTACCTATCGTTACATATTTGTTTTCCTTGATGAATTCCAGAGGATGTGGACTGCAATGACATCCAAGGGATTTAAACCCGGTTTAAACATTTCTTCGATATCAAAAATCGGTAAATCCGTAGGAATGCTTGTTGTCAAAAGTTATGAAAGGGCTCAAAGAGTATATCAGGCTATGCTTTCCAAAGGGTATACAGGAAACCCCAATACAATAGTAAAATTCAATATAAAAACCAGAGATTACCTGATAACATTTTTGATTATAAGTTTTGCAGTCGTTTTACATATATCCCCCGTGGTGTTGTTACAATGATAAATGCCATCGACGTCACTAACTTAAACTACTCATATCCCGACGGAACAAAAGCTCTTGACGGTATCGATATTAAAATTGAAGAAGGCGAGAAAACCGTCATCGTAGGTCCCAATGGGGCGGGAAAAACCACTCTTTTTCTGCATCTTAACGGTACTCTAAAGAGTCAGGGTAAGAACGTTTCAATTTTTGGAAGAAACATTTCAGAAATGGCAATTGAAGAGAGAATAAGAGAAATCGGCATCATTTTCCAAGACCCTGATGACCAGCTTTTCATGCCCACTGTATATGATGATATTGCATTTGGTCCACTGAACATGGGGCTTGAAAATAAAGAAGTGGATGAAAAAGTAAAAAAAGCACTATCCATTGTAGGGCTTGAAGGTTTTGAGGACAAAGTTCCGCACCACCTAAGTTATGGTCAAAAGAAAAAGGTAGCAATGGCTTCTGTACTGTCAATGGAACCTAAAATACTGGTAATCGATGAACCAACAGCCAATCTTGACCCAAGAAGCAGGAAAGAGTTAATAAAGCTTATTAATAAGCTAAACAAAAATCAGGGTATTACCATAATAATGGCTACACATGATGTTAACGCTCTACCCCAGCTTTCAGACAGGGTCTATGTTCTCAACCACAAAATTATAGCTCAGGGTTCCCCAAGAGAAATATTTTCAGATTCTACTGTTTTAAAAGAAAACAATCTGGAAGCCCCTGATGTATTCAAATTATTCAAAGTATTGGGATTTTTTGGATACGACTACGACACTCTGCCGTTATCCATTGATGAGGCTATCGAAGAACTTACAAAAACAATAGAAACCAACAACGGACACATCCATCTTCATATACATGAACATACTCATCAAAACATCAGGGATTTTATCAACAACAATGACCATCATCACTGAATTATAAAAGGCAGAAAAAGTTACGTTCGGATCGGGATTTGAACCCGAGTCGAGGCCTCGACAGGGCCCCATGATAGGCCACTACACTATCCGAACACTTTGTTATCTGAAAGCACACCTAATTGTGTTTTCTAATATATAACTGTTTTTGTAAACCTGTTAATAATGGTTGAGTCCCGCCTCCCAGATTCGAACTGGGGACATCGCGGTTCCTGCGCGGTATGTGTGACAGATGTCACATGGTCCTAACTACAGCCGCGCACTCTTCCACTGAGTTAAGGCGGGTCAGGTTTGGCGTGCAACCTACTCTCATAAACATAATATTACTTATCCTTTTCGCCTACACAATTTTTATTATATTTCTAACAAAACAAAAACAAACTTGTATGATAAAAAAACAAGTACATATAGATGTCAAATTCAGATGTTAATGTTCTTGTGGTTGAGGATAACGTATTTAATATGGAATTAACAGTTGACCTGCTAAAATCCTACGGATACAATATCACAAAAGCAGAAGATGGGTATATTGCCCTTGAAAAATTAAAAAACACAAAAATCGATTTGATACTGCTTGATATGCAGCTTCCGAAAATGGATGGTCTCGAACTGCTTTCAAAGTTGAAAAATGACCCCGAAACCATGAACATACCGGTCATTGCCCTGACTGCCCATGCGATGTTAGGCGATAAAAAACGTTTTATTGATGCTGGTTGTGACGGATATATATCAAAACCAATGGACATACATAAATTTAAGAGCCAGATTGATCAGCATTTAAACAACGACCGTTAATTTTCCTACACAAGTGTTGTTTTGTATTTAAATTATCAGCAAATTTTGATAGGCAGAAATCGTGAAACCTATATGCTATAAATGTAATTTTAAAAAATAGTTAATTTGTCATTATTCCAGAGGATTCCCTTATGATACGTATCGCTATACCAAACAAAGGACGCCTAAATGAACCAACTGTGAAACTGCTTAAAGAAGCCGGACTCCCTGTATCTGACGGAGGGGAGAGAAAGCTTTTTGGAACAACTACCGATCCGGAAATCTCTTTTTTATTTGCAAGAGCCGCAGATATACCTGAATATGTACAGGATGGAGCTGCAGACATCGGTATTACCGGTATAGACCTTGTCTCAGAAACCGATGCTGATGTTGATCTTATGCTTGATTTGAATTACGGAAAATCAAACCTTATGCTTGCTGTTCCTGAAGACTCATCAATAGAATCTGTAGAAGAACTTGAAGGCATGAAAATTGGTACCGAGTTTCCAAATATAACAAAGAAATTTTTTGACAGCAAGAACATAAACATAGAGGTCATCAAAGTAAGTGGTGCCTGTGAAATGACACCCTATATAGGAGTCGCTGACGCCATTGTAGATATATCAAGCTCAGGCACTACTTTTGTACTGAACAATCTAAAACCCGTGGAAAAGGTTTTCTCGTCTTCTGTATATATGATTGCAAACCACCAGAGTGCAGAAGAAAAGAATAAAATACATCATATAAAAACTGCATTTGAAAGTGTACTCAACGCCGAAGGAAAACGGTATTTGATGATGAACGTACCAAAAGATTCACTGGACGAGGTAAAAGAGGTTCTTCCTGGTCTCTCCGGACCTACTGTGATGAAAGTTGAATCAGAATCCTCTACACTTGCAATACACGCAGTAGTAGACTCTGATATGATTTTTACAACAGTTAACAAACTAAAAGAGGTAGGTGCAAGAGACATCCTTGTTGTACCAATTGAACGTCTGATGCCGTGAGGACATATTATGTGTTTTGAAATCATACCTGCAATCGATATTAGAGAAGGAAAATGTGTCCAGCTTGTACAGGGTGTTCCCGGTAGTGAAATTGTATGCCTCGATGACCCTATCGAAGTCGCAGTGGACTGGTACAACAAAGGAGCCAGAATTTTCCACCTTATAGACCTTGATGGTGCTATCGAGGGTGAGCGTAAAAATGCCCCTATTATCCAGAATATCGTAGATAAATTCAAAACCGAGGATGTGGTGATACAGGTCGGTGGAGGTATCCGTTCCGAGGAGGATGCCGCACAGCTTTTGAATATCGGTGTTGACAGGATCATATTGAGTACTGCTGCTCTTGAAAATCCCGAACTGATAAAAGGTTTGGCGAAAAGATTTGGAAGCAAATGTGTAATGGTTGCACTGGATTCTAAAAAAGGTAAGATATCGGTAGAAGGATGGACAAAGGAATCCGAATTTACCGCTGTTGACATGGGTATCAAATTCGAAAACCTTGGTGCAGGTAGTATCCTATTTACAAATATTGATACAGAAGGATTGCTGCAGGGCACAGAAACAAAACCCATTGAAGAACTTGTTGAATCAGTAACAATTCCTGTTATTGCTTCTGGAGGAGTTACCAGTATAGACGACCTCCTTACAATCAAAAATGTTGGTGCATCGGGTGTTGTTGTCGGAAGTGCACTCTATAAAAACAAATTTAAACTTGCAGATGCAATTGATGCAGTTAAAGGTAAAAATTGTAAATAAAGTGAAGTTATAAAGGTATTTTATGAGGACTGCTAACATATCAAGAGAAACCGGTGAAACAAATATTGAAATAGAACTCAACCTTGACGGCTGTGGAGAAGCAGAGGTTGATACAGGAATAGGGTTTTTTGACCACATGCTATCGTCTTTTGCAAAACATTCCGGTTTTGATTTAAGTATTAGTGCAAACGGAGACCTTGAAGTGGATGAACATCATCTTATAGAGGATACCGGTATTGTCATGGGGCAGGCAATAGACAACGCACTGGGAGATAAAAAAGGAATAGCAAGGTACGGTGAAGCCCGTACACCGATGGATGAATCTCTTGCTGATGTGGTACTTGACCTTGGCGGTCGCAGTTATCTGGTAATGAACGCAGAATTTGAATCCCATTGTGTGGGATATTTTAGCACCCAGTTGGTCAGACACTTTTTTGAATCAATTGTCCAGAACGCAAACATGAACCTCCATGCATCTGTCTACGGAGACAACGACCACCATAAAATAGAGGCACTTTTCAAGGCTTTTGCCCATGCAATGAAACGTGCGGTTGTTGTAGAAGGAGAAAGTATCAAAAGTACAAAAGGAATGCTGTAATTATCAATCGAATTTATTTTTCAACCTATTATAAAACGCCTGTTCATCTCCACTTGTTTTCCTTGCAAGCCTTTCTACAATAAGTTCAGGGGTACTTTTTGCAATGTAATTCTGTCTCGGTGTTCTGTCCACTATCAGGTTAAGTTCAGAATCAAGACCTTCTGCCTCTATTCCATCAACCCTGACATCACACTGGGTATTTTCCATAATCAGTTCTGAAAGATGGGATACAAATACAGACATACTTTTTTCGTTTTTGGACAATGTTTCAAGTATTCCAGCTATGATTTTGGCGGATGCTCCCGGTTCTGTGATGGATTCCAGTTCATCCACAAGAACCACTTTACTCGAGTTGTCTGTAACTACTGAAAAATCTGTAAGGGTACTTTCAAACGCCCCTGCATCAAGCGTACCCTTGGATTTGGCAAAATAATATAGTCCATCTGTAAGCCCTATTTCAGGAACATTTGCAGGAACAGGAAATCCCATGTGGGCAAGTATAACACATTGTGCAAGCAGTTCCAGCATAGATGTTTTTCCGCCTGAATTAACCCCACTTAACAATACATGTCGGTTATTATCGCTATTGTGAGATGTTTTTCCCAGTGAATAATCAATCGGGGTAACATCACCGTATTTGGATTGTAGAAACAGGTTACGCCCCTTAACAAACCCTATTCCTGCACCATCTATCAACTGTGGCATTTCAAGATTATACTCACTTGCAAATCTACCGATAGCAAAGCCTACATCAAAATCCAGTACAGAATAGACCAGTTCCCTGATTATATCATGATATTCATGCAGAGTCTTTGAAATTTGCCTTTTGTGTTCTACCTTTTTCTTCTGGATTCTGCGGACAATATCCTGTTTCAATGCATTAACCTGGCTATCATCAATTTCTATTGGATAGGATATTTCGTCCGGGAACAATGAATCAACGAAAAGTTTTTCCTGTTTCTCAAGTTTTAATTCATCTGTGATACTGTCTTTTGCTTCCTCAAGGATTGATTGGTAAGACTGATAGATTTCTTTTCTCATAAGGTCCTGGATTTCCATACTGCCGTTCATGACTCTGAGCATGTCCTGACCGCTGAGTGTCATTTTACTCTCTTCCAGGCACTTATCCAGCTTTGCATTGGCATCCTCTACCGTTTTTGATACTGTCTCATCTATACGTTCATGGATTTTGCCCAATCTATCGATTTCAGGGTCTGTTCCTGTTGCAACATCCCCGTTTTCATCTATCAATTCAAGAGTCTCTCTAAGAATATCAAGGTCTTTATTATTCATCTGCTCAAAGAAGTTGAAATCATTTGAACGTAGACATTGGATTACATCAAGAGAATTTTCAACCGCTGGAAGGTTTTTGGCATAGAATGCAATCTCTTTTTCAGGAATTATCTGCCAGTCCTGCAATTTCTCAAGGTCGGTTACATATTCCAGTTCCATATCTTCAGAATAGTCAACATCCAGATAATCATCAGTTATTGCATGTGAATACCCGCGAGCTATATCAAGCATTTCAGAGGAATCGGTAACAATCTGGATATCTACAAAAGATCCATACTTTTTCTTTAGATTCGCATAAACATTTTCATCAGTTGTTAAAATAGTTCGGTCTCTGATTTTTCCTGAAGGATAATTTGACTTCAGGGGTTTAATATAAGACAACATTTTCAGGAATTTATCATCTTTTCCAAACACATCTGCCGTTTTTCTGTAATAGTTAACTGTATCCTGAATTTGTTTTATCAGATTCATTTTACTGGATGGATACGGGATGTAAATATGGAGTTTATCTCTGGCGTACCCGGTATTTGCAAACTGCTTTATTACATCAAGTAAACGTTCATAAATATTAATTGCTTCATTTGTTTTCAAAAAATCAGTCAATGTTACTCCATCGATAATACCGCGTGTTTCATGTACCAGTGATATTGCAAATTTTTGACCGATTCCCTCAATTTCTGATATACTGGCAATATCACCGTTTAAAATAGCATTAAGTGCGGCTTCCTCACTTCCAAAATGACCTATAAAACGCTGAGCTGTTTTATCCCCTATACGGGGTACATCTTGCAGGCTTTCCATTGCTAAAAATTCACCTGTGATTTTATTGGATATGATATTTATTAAAACAACTGGTTTAAAAATAGAGGTTTTCATTCCTTTTTTATGTTTATATTCAGTTTCATTTTGGTGATTGGTTCAAGTTTTTTCCATTTAACTGTAGCATCCTTCTCAAAAGTGCATTCATTTACTGTTTTGTCAGAAAAGGAGCCATCCACTTCATAAATATAGAATCCTTGATCACCATCTGTAGCAACGACAGCATCCCTATCTCCAATTTGTTTGACCTCTACTGCCGAAACCTTTTTTAAAGCATCGAGCAGTGTTGTTCCCTTGTCAACATCCACACTTTTTATTGGTGCAAATCTGTCAAGTATCGTGTATATATTACTGGTGTTTATTTTTAAAATATCAGTTTTACCAAATCTTGTGCGGTTAACAAGTTCTGCTTCTTCAAGTATTTTTACGTGTTTTGCTGCAACAGGAACTGAAATGCCCAGTTTTTTAGCCATCCCTGTTATATGTGTTTCTGAATCACTCAGAATTTCAAGCATTTGCAAACGGGTGGAGCAACCAAGTGCTTTGAATACTTTATTATCCAGATGGCTCATAATTATAAGTTGAAAAGGATATTATAAATAAATTGTCTTACTTTATACCCAGATCTTTTATAGCTTTCAAACTTTTTTCCACATAATCCCTGCTTCGGTGTTCAAGAACCTTCATACCACTGTTTTTTTTCAAAACGTCCTGCATCCCTTTAAAATCAATATTTCCTGCACCCACCCATAGATGCTCATCACTTTCACCTGTGTTGTCATGGATATGGAAATGGGATATATTATATTCTAAAAATTCGTCTAATGTCTGTGTTGTATTGGCATGTCCCACATCCAGTGCAAATCCATTGTTTCCAAGGTCAAGGTCTGGATACTGGAAAAGGAAACAATTCCAGTCACTTGGCATATTTTCAACACAGATTTTTATATCAGTTCCATCGGTTATTTTTTTAAGTTCTAAAAGTGATTTTTTCAAAGATACCTTTGCATCAGGAATATCGCACGAATATGTAAAATATCCGGGATGGACAACCAGAACTCTGGCATCTATTTGACTGCATATATCGACCATTTCCTGTATCAATTCCATCCCTGCTTTACGCATGGGCTCTCTGATACTTCCAATATTAAGGTCTGTAGTGGGAGCATGGACAGTATATTCAAGATTGTAGGAATAAGGTGTTTCAGAGTCCCTGAGAAGGTCATGGAACCCTTCGGAAAATATCTCCGCACCTCTGGAAAGTTTTTTAATGTTTTCCAGTGCTTCTGATAGAGGAAGATCATGGAATGCATAAGAAGATATACCTATCATGGATATAGTATTTGACAGATAATTAATTATAATTTCTGTTTGTTTTTGTATCATCATCGACCATAAAACCAGTGATATTTTGAAATACTGCACCAGAAACTCCACACTGATAATTTCAGGAGAATTTGAAGGGCTTAGTACAGGAATTAATGGTGGTCGTGGGTATGTAGAATCCATATTCAATCATGAAGTTAATAAAGGATTTGATTTCAAAAATCCAGTAAAATATCTGGATAATGTTGCAGAATACAATGAAGTTTACAAACCATATTTTGGACTTTTGACCGCAGTTGAGATGGAAAACCTGTGCATAAAAACCGATGATTATCTTACAACATTTGTCACAGCAGGTATAACTCATCCCTCTGTATACAGATTGGATGGCTACTATCCCGGTACAATAAATATTATTCTTGTTGTTGATGTTGAATTATCAGAAGGTGCAATGGCGGGTGCGATAATCACAGCAACAGAAGCAAAAGGTCTTGCACTAATGAAGATGGGTTACGATTTTCTGGGTACTACAACAGATGCTGTTGTGGTTGCTTATCAGAAACAGAAAAAAAATTCCAGCCCATATATAGAATACGCAGGGTCTTACACCGATTTTGGTAAAAAAATTACTGATACAGTTGTTGAAGGTGTAAAAGAGGGAATAAAAAAGACGCATCCAGAATCGGTATCATACTGATTAATCACAGATGATTCGTGTTCCAGGATGCTTCCCTGTTACAGGTTCGGTTTTTAAGTTTTCCTGCATAATAAGGTCTGTTACCTGACCCGGATCAGTGCCGTCCATTATAGTAGTGGGCATCTTGCATCTTTCTATTATTTTGGCAGCCAATGGGTCAACTGGTGATTTAGAACCTGCTTTAATCTCCGTTGAGATGACTACATCAACCAATTCTTTGGCACTTAATTTCTCATACCTCTTTGCGTTGGGATCCTGTACCGGGTCTTTGGAATATACTCCGTCAACCGAAGTTGCAATCACCAGAAAGTCGGCATTTAAATACTCTGCAAGAATTGCTGAAACCGCATCAGTGGTTTGGCCGGGGACAACCCCACCCATAACTACCACCTTGTCGGATGCAAGAGCAAGTTTTGCTTCCTTATAGGTACGTGGAGGTTCTGGATATGCATCTTCACCAAAAGCTGATATCAGAAGTTGTGCGTTTAAGCGGGTTACCTCTATCCCTATAAAATCGCACACAGCTTCATTTGAACCCACACTGCGTGCTACATTAATATAATCTCTTGCTGCCTTACCACCACCCGTTACGATTACCAACTGATGGTCTGGCAATAGTTTACTAAGAGCGTTTTTATAAAAAACAAAACGTTCCGGGTCGAGGTCATTTGCAATTATAGATCCACCGATTGACAAAACAACTAACATGATTATCTAAAACTATTATTGCATTTTACTTTTAAAAAGTATCGGAAAAAATCAATATTAAATATCATATAAAAATTAGAAAACGATGCGTTTTAAAGCATCGTTATAATTTTCCTTTTTTGTGAAGAAGTTCAGCATTGAGTACACTTGCTCCCGCTGCTCCGCGGATGGTATTGTGACCCAGTGCAATATAACGGATGCCCTCACGGATACGTCCGACATTTACCGCCATTCCGCTGCCTATGTTTTTATCCAGACGCGGCTGGGGTCTATCAGGTTCATCCCAGACAACCAGTGAATTTTCAGGTTTTGACGGGAGGTCTTCAAGTCCAGGGTCAAAATCAAGGAAAGCCTTTCTGACGTCCTCTGGTGTTGGATTATCATCCATTCCCGCCCATATCGCTTCTGTATGTCCATCAAGTACCGGTACTCTGTGACATGATGTACTTACGTGTATATCTGGGTTTAAAATCTCAGAACCATTAAATTCTCCCAGAAGTTTCAGAGTTTCGTTTTCCATCTTCTCTTCCTCTGTTTTGATATAGGGAAGAATATTGTCGATTATTGACATGGACGACACACCATCAAATCCCGCACCTGATACTGCCTGCATAGTCGCTACATTGACATTATTGAGACCAAACTGCATCAGAGGTTTGAGAGATACTATCATGATAATAGTCGAACAATTGGGATTTGTTATAATATATCCGTCCCAGTTGTGGTTATCTTGCTGCTGTTCTATCATACCCAGATGGTCGGGATTGACTTCGGGAACAACAAGTGGTACATCGTCTTCCATTCTATAAGACGATGCATTGCTTGCAACCGCAAACCCTGCTTCTGCAAATTCTGGTTCTACAGTTTTTGCACTGGATGAAGGGAGTGCTGAAAACACTACATCCGCATCTACTTTGGAAGGGTCAACAGGTACTACTTCCTTACCCTTTACTTCATCCGGTAACTGAGAATCCAGCCTCCAGTTTGCAGCATTTTCATAGGTTTTGCCAGCACTTCGTTCTGATGCTGCAAGTGATGTGATTTCAAACCAAGGATGGTCTGTAAGCGCTTCGATAAAACGCTGTCCGACTGCTCCTGTAGCACCCAGTACTCCAGCTTTTATTCGCTCTGCCATTGCCACCACCTAAAAAATTGACCAAATTATTTGATTGAATAAATTAAAACGGATTACTCAATTTCAATTGCTTCTGTAGGACATACATCTACACATTCACCACAATCTGAACATTCACCTTCATCTACAACTGCAATGTTTTCGCCATCCAGTGAAATTGCTTCGACCGGACATTCATCAACACATGTCGCACAGCCCACACAATTTTCAGAAATAATAACTGCTACCATTTGTACTATATCTCCTTTTATTGTATTAATAAGGTTTATTAAAACTTACAACTTTAGATAAAGCAGTTTGAATAAAAAACTGTCGATATTAGATTTCAATTTCTACAACCGTAATGGTTAAAATTTTAGATAAAATTTAAAGAACAAAACCTATTAAAACGGGCTAATATTTAGGTGTTGCAATGAAAGATTCCAAAGGGTATTTTAAATATTTTACAAAAGGTTCCTGCTATCCCAATCAGGAAGATGCAATGGAGAATATCCATTCAGCTCTTCTTAAAAAACAGATAGTTCTTTTTGAAGGTGCATGTGGTACAGGAAAAACCCTGAGTGCCCTTGCACCAGCACTACAGGTAGGTAAACAACTGGACAAGACTGTTATAATCGCTACCAACGTCCACCAGCAAATGGTGCAGTTCATACAGGAAGCCCGTGATATTAAAAAAACTAAGGACATAAAAGCCGCAGTTATAAAGGGTAAAACCAACATGTGCCCTCATGGAATCGACTATGACGAATGCACTGTTAAAAGAGAAAACACTTTTGACCTCATCGAACTGGAAAAAGATATCCAGTTAAAGCGACAGGAACTCAAATCAGCAAATAAAAATTATAAACAATCAAAAGACCCAGAACTGATACGTTTAAGAGATGAACTTTCAAAAGAACTCGAAAACTCTGAAGAAAAAGCACGCAATCTTCGTGGACGTACCTGCAATGAATTATATGAAGTCCTGAATTATGACAGTGAAAAATTCAGGGACTGGCTGTTTAAGGATGTCCGTACTCCAGAGGAGGTCAATGATTTTGCCTACCAGAACGCTATGTGCGGATACGAGTTGTTAAAACGTGAAGTCAAATATGCAGACCTTGTAATTGCAAACTTCCATCATGTTTTAAATCAGGATATTTTTTCCACTCTTCTAAGCTGGATTGATAGAGAACCACAAGATGTTATCGTTATATTCGATGAAGCTCACAACATTGAATCCGCTGCACGTTCTCATTCTTCCATAACCATCACTGAACACTCTATTGAAAAATCAGTGTCAGAGGTTAATGAATACATAGGTCAGGTACCTGATGAAAGATTGGGGAACCTTTTCAGCACACTGCTTGATGTGGTGCAAAATACATACAATTCAAGGTTCAAATTTGGGGAAAAGGAAAAAATTGGAAAATACTGGTACGACATTCGCATCAGTGACCCCTATGACAGAAACGATATGATTGCCGGGAAATTTTTACGACAGGCAAAAGAAGAGGGTTTTGGAGACAAAAAACAGATTCGCGAACTACTTGAAGAAGCAAACGATTTTGGTTCCAAACTGGAAGAGTTCTATCATGAGCAATACAAAAAAGGGCTGTCCAAAGTTTTAAAGCATTCCGATATTAAATACGCTGCAGACTTTCTGTTATCATATCTGGAATTGTCCAACAACCCCCACTATTATCCCATACTCAATGTCAGAAGAGACCAAAATGATGAAATCTACGGACGTATTGAACTATTTACCTGTATTCCGAAAAATGTCACAGAACCGCTTTTTGAATCGGTCTATTCATCCATTCTGATGTCCGCAACACTGCGACCTTTCGACATGGTCAAAAACACCCTTGGAATAAGTAGAGAAACGTGTGAGCTCGCCTACGGTTCATCTTTCCCTGAAGATAAACGCCTGACAATTGCAGCATCAGTACCTCCGTTATTTGCAAAAAACAGAGATGACCCCCAGAATATAGAGACCATTGAACAGATACTACTTGATTCAATCGAACAATCCACTGGTAATGTAATAATATTCTTCCAGAATTCACATGAAGCAAAACGTTATCATGGAAAACTTGAATCACAGCTCAATATTCCTGTATTTCTGGACGAGGTGGGCGTTTCTGCACAACAGGTCAGGCAGGAATTTTTTGATATAGGAGAAGATGGTGGAAAAGCCGTGATGTTGTCCTATATCTGGGGCACTCTAAGTGAAGGGCTCGATTATAGAGAAGGACGTGGACGCACTGTCATCATTGTTGGTGTAGGTTATCCTGCTCTCAATGACAGGATGAATGCTGTTGAGTCCGCCTATGACAGTGTTTTTGGATACGGTGCGGGATGGGATTATGCAGTTCAGATACCCACGATACGTAAAATCCGACAGGCTATGGGAAGAGTTGTTCGTTCACCAACCGATTACGGAGCAAGGATTCTCATAGATGGGAGGTTTTTGACAGAATCACCTCAGAAGTTTGGAAAATTTGCAGTTTATCCGGTGTTTCCAGAAGATGAGAGAAAGGAATTTATTGATGTTGAGCCTGAAAAAATTAAATATTCACTTATGAACTTTTTCATGGACAATTCTAAATAATTCTTATTATTTTTTCAGGATAGTTATTTTTACTGCTATAAAATGGCTGATGTTATCATACAAACCTGGTTTTAAACAGGAGGCAGGGAAAAAGTAAAAAAGCAGAAATCCCATCATTTAGCAAAATGAAAGAAAGGTTTTAAAAATAATCTGGAACATATTAAGAAAAAACAATACCTCACACTAATATGATAAGAATAACATCCCCCTCCAGACTCCATCTGTCATTGATAGATCTTAACGCA